>CAZMVE010000029.1:23090-28521 GCA_964569585.1 uncultured Bacteroidales bacterium
GTGATGCCGGTGTTCTCTATAACGATCCTGAACTGAATATCGACTGGAAAATACCCGCTGATAAAGCGCTGTTATCCGCTAAAGATTCCGCTTTGCCGCTGTTTAAGGATGCACAGAATAATTTTAATCTGTAAGAATTCAACACCGTAGGTGTGTAATATCGGTAAATTCGGATTCAACCAAAAAAATGAAAATGCCATAGGGGACGAGCTTTTAGAGAAGAATATTTGGTTATATTGTCAAAATTCGATGTTGAATACGATTTGAAATATATCTTTGAAGCGTATGACAATTAATCTAACTTAATCGACTTAATTCCCTATCACCCCTAATGGGGTTTATTTTAGAATTTATAATGTAATCTACCAAAATATCAGCCCTGACGGGCTTTTAGAGCAAAAAATGAATAAAATCTGGATAACCGGATCGAAAGGACAGCTTGGAACCGAGTTGTTCCTACAGCATACTAAGCTGGCCAATTATAAATTCCTGTTTACCGACATCGAAGAACTGGATTTGACCGACCGAAATGCCGTGCTGGAATTCACAAAAAAAGAAAAACCAAAAGTAATAGTAAACTGTGCTGCCTACACTGCAGTGGATAAGGCAGAAGAAGAACCGGAAAAAACGCTCCTCCTGAACCGCGATATTCCTGTTCATTTAACCGAAGCAGCAATAGCGGTCGATGCCACGCTGATCCATATTTCGACCGATTTTGTTTTCGATGGAAGCAATAAGCAGCCTTACAAAGAAAGTGACAAGCCCGTACCTCTTTCGGTGTATGCTGAAAGCAAATATGCCGGTGAACTGGAAGTGTTGAAAAATAAAGACAATATCATTATTCGTACTTCATGGTTGTATTCACCACATGGTAATAACTTTATGAAAACCATGCTCAGGCTGGGAAAAGAAAAAGAGGAGATCGGTGTGGTAAGCGACCAGTTCGGAACACCCACTTCCGCTGTCGATCTGGCCGATGCCATTCTCCGTACAATCAATAAAATTCTTACTTCAGATAAAAATTACGGAGGCATTTACCACTATTCGAACAAGGGCATGTGCAGCTGGTACGAGTTTGCAGTAGAAATAATGAAACTCTCCGATTTAAAATGCCGGGTAAAACCGCTGACAACATCAGAATATCCGCTCCCGGCAAAGCGCCCCTCCTATAGTGTGATGGATAAGAGTAAAATTAAACATGAATTTAAACTTAAGATACCGGAGTGGAAGGATAGCCTCGGTAAAGTTCTAAAGGCAATTAATTGAGAATTCCAGTAGTTAGTTGAGGCAATGTCGTTTGGTTTATATTGTTTATCACTTATAATCCATCTGACTTACTTTTCGTCTACGCCTCAGAGTGAAGGTCACCCTGAGCAAGAGTAGACGCCTTATTCCATACTAAACAACATAACTAGTTAAGATTAATAGTTCCGAACTGCGCATCGATAGTAACTTTCGATTTCGCATCAGGCGGGGAATAATTCAATATCCACGGACTATTATCAATATCTTCTTTATAACTATTGTTTAGTAAATTACTATTCCTGAAATAGCAATCGGGCTGTATTCTCAAGAGAGTATATTTGCCGTTAATGTTGATGTCGTATTCACCGCAATCTCTGTTAATTAAAAGGGCATCGGTACGGTTGGCGGACAAATCCACTTCCAGATCATTGTTGAGGGAGATATTGATATTGCCATACATCATGTTTAGATGGATAGCTCCTTTTACCTGGCTTAAATTTACATGTGAATACCGGGTTTCAATTTTTGCCTGTAAGTCTGAATTCAAACAAACCAGGTCACCGGTATTGATGAATAAGTCCATATCAACAACACTATTGTGTAGTATCAGATCGCTGTATTCCAGATTAATTGTTAGAACAGAATTCAGATTGCGAAGAGTAACCGAACCAAATTTATTACGAATGGAAACAGGCATATCTGCGGGTATAAAAATCTCATATTCGGCGCGAATAATACTTGAAATCTCAGCATAATCTTTTTTCACAGGTACTAGCAAATAATTCTTTAGCACAATTTCATTTCTGTTTTGTGTCAGGGTATACTGCATATACTGCACCTCTTCGCGCGCTATCAGGATTTTTTTATTCTTGGCAATAATCTTCAGGATCACCTTAACTTTATTTCCTTCCCAGCTCTGAATAAAAATAATACCCCTTTCTGCATTGATAGTTAATCTGGTTTTTTGCTGAGTTACAAATTCTTTTTCTATTCTTCGGGTAACCACATTTACAGGCTCCTGAGAATAAATTCGGATTGCTCCCCCAAGCAGGATTATAAGACAGAATACTATTTTATTAATTCTATTCAACTCTTTTTCTTTAACAATTCAACATTATTTCAGCATCCTCTTCAGGTTTTTAAAGGAATCTATGGCAAAACCGGCACGAATTCCTATATGCGGTATCCCATAATAACCATCGCTATAGAATCCTGATAGTGAGGTTATTATCTTAAGACCTGCAAAACAATCGAAGTACCCTATGTTTCCTATCCGACGCTGCAATCCATAATAAAATCCAAACCCATAACCGAATTGGTTTTCAGAAATTCCAAAAGAAGTATCGAAAATACTATTATCAATATATCTGCCATAGCCACTGTGTAGCTCACATGCAAAATAGTTCCCAGAAAATCCATTTGTTATTTTACCCAGATTCTCCCTTCTGCTATAATTATAATAGAATCGTAACTGTTGAGTTACTAATAAATTAAAATATTGATAAGCATATCCACCTAAATATCCACTCTGCCAATGATTTGGGAAACCTATAAGTATATAGGTTTCTGAAGAAAATTTTTGACCTATCCGTTGTTCGAAACCTACATTTGGTTGTATAAGGGTTAATTGGAGAAGGTTTAACTTCCACAGATGCTTAATCTCCCTATCACGATCCTCAATAAAAAGTTTATAAACCCGGTCGTATTTTTCATCGGAACGGTTAACCTGTTCTTCACTGACGAGAATAGTATCGCTTTGCGACCTGGAATATTGCATGCCTGCCATCACAAGAAATAACACTATTATCAGCTTTTTCATATTCGTGTTGTTTTAGGATTTGATAATAAGTCGGGCCATTTGTTTTTCTATTTCCACTTTCTCATTTTCGAGGCGGTAGTAATAATTCCTCAATTGAAAATTATCCTGTTTCAGTAAGAGTTTTAATTTTTTCAACTCGGCGTTTACAATCTTCATTTGTATAGCTAGTTCTTTAAATTCAGGAGAATTACAGACCTCAGGATTACCTGCACAAAGTGCCGGATTGTATATGGACTCCAGTCCGCCGACAGAAGAAGACTTTTCGTCTGAATCTGAAGTATAATTATTATCCATAGAAGTCAATCCTGATTTGTTTTGTCTTTGTACTAACAAGGCTCCCAGTCCGAGAGCAATGATTAAGATGGCTGCCACAGCAATTTTTCTGAAGTCAACTAACCGGAGATGTTTCTTTCTTGACGGTATATCGATTTTCTCCCAGGATCCATCAGGTGCTTTAAATACAGGTAATTCATCAATAACCCTCTTCAGAATGGTCTTCTTTTGGTTCAACCGGTTTTCAATCCCGTCCCAGACTTTCTCAGGAGTTTTAAAAACGGGTAGCTGAAGAATAGCATGTGCCGGATCATACTCCTGCTGATCCAGCTCTCTCTCAATGCTGCTCCACACTTCGTTCCCTTCGATCGAGTATTGAGGCAGTTCGCTAATGGCCTTGAGCAATATTTTTCTTTTCTTTTCCCGCATATAATTAATACCCAATATTTCTTAATTGTTCCTGTAATATTTTTTTAGCTCTTGAGAGTTGAGATTTTGAAGTTCCTTCTGAAATATTCAACATTTCCGCCACCTCCTTATGCGAATAACCCTCCACTTCAACCAGTATAAAAACACTCCTGTACCCGGAACTCAGGGAGGCAATGGCTTTATCAAGCATCTCGCCGGTTAAGTTTTCATCCCACTCAACAATCTCATTCGCTGCCTTACTGTATTCTTCAAACTGAATTTTATTTTCTACAACCCGCAAGGCTCTGCGTATCATTATTGTTTTTATCCAGGCACCTAAAGTTGATTTCCACCTGAAACTGTCCAGTCCGGTAAAAACCTGGATGAACCCTTCCTGCAAGGCATCGCACGATTTTGCCTCATCCCGCACAATCCGAAATATCAACGTGTACATGGCATCTTTGTAACGGTCGAACAATTTCTTCTGACTGGCTCGATCATTCTTCAGGCATCCTTTAACGATTTCCTGTTCGGTTACATCAGGTATGAAATGCATTTCTTACAAATTCACTATAAAGTGCAATATAACCACTAAATGGTTGCAAGGTAAATCTTCTTTTTTCTAATTTTACGCTTCCAAAATTATAGTAGTAACTCATATTTAGATAAAAATTCATGAAATCAGGAGATGCGGTAAACGAAGTAAAAGCGAAAGCAACTATCTGGCTCGAAGGAAATTACGATAAGGAAACCAAAGAAAGGGTAAAATACCTGCTGGAGAACGATGAGAAAGAGCTGACCGACAGCTTTTACCGCAGCCTGGAGTTCGGAACCGGCGGACTGCGCGGCATAATGGGTGTAGGTACCAACCGGATGAATATTTATACTGTAGGTATGGCCACTCAGGGATTGAGCAATTACCTGAAGATGAATTTCAACTCGCTTTCCCGGATCAAAGTAGCTATTGCACACGATTCGCGAAACAACAGCAGGCTGTTTGCCGAAACCACAGCCAACATTTTCTCTGCCAACGGATTTAAGGTTTACCTTTTCGACTCGCTAAGGCCAACCCCCGAACTTTCATTTGCCATTCGTCATTTTGGCTGTCAGAGTGGTGTGGTGATCACTGCCTCACACAATCCGAAGGAGTATAACGGCTATAAGGCATACTGGGACGATGGCGGACAGATAATTGGCCCACACGATAAAAATATTATTGACGAAGTACTGAAAATCAAATCGGTGAATGAAGTACTTTTTAAAGGGGGTACGCCGGATATCGAGAGTATCGGGGATGAGTTTGATGAAATCTATACCGACCAGATCAGGGGACTTTCCCTCTCGCCCGATATTATTGCCCGTTACAGCAATATGAAGATTGTGTATACTCCCATACATGGTACCGGAGTGAAGCTTGTTCCCATGACGCTCAAGAAATTTGGGTTCAAACATATAATTAATGTGCCCGAACAGGATGTTACCGACGGTAATTTTCCTACGGTCATATCTCCCAATCCCGAGGAAACTGCTACCCTGTCCATGGCCATTAAAAAGGCAGAAGAAACAGACGCCGAGCTGGTTATGGGAACCGATCCCGATGCTGACCGGGTTGGGATTGTTGTGAAAGATAGCGCCGGAAAATATATTGTCCTCAACGGTAACCAGACGGCTGCATTGCTTATCAAT
>CAZMVE010000030.1:0-28449 GCA_964569585.1 uncultured Bacteroidales bacterium
GGATCTGTGAAGACAAAACGCCATAAAAAAGTAATATAGCTATACAAAAAAAGAATAAATAAATTATCCGGCTTATTAGTTGTGATATAGTCTTTTAATCTTTACAATTCAAACATAATATAGAAATACAGATTTTCTTTATTCTGATTTATCCCTTAATCGTTTTGTTAATACCTGGTATAAAATATGTCAATAACCTTTAAAAATCAGGAAGAAACAGATAAAATACGGTACTTTGAAAAATTTGCTCTCGATCAATTGGAATTTTCTATTCTCCCCTTCTGGCGTAAACATTCAATAGATAATGAAAGGGGTGGTTTTTACGGACAGATCAACAACGATATGTCCATTGTAAGCGAAGCAGAGAAGGGACAGGTACTCAATGCACGTATTCTCTGGACATTTTCAGCTGTATACAGGAAAAATAAAAATGCTTCCGACCTTAAACTTGCCCAACGGGCATATGACTATATAATCAATCGTTTCTATGATTCCGTCTATGGAGGCTTCTATTGGTCGCTCCACCCTGACGGTTCACCAAAAGACACGAAAAAACAAATTTACGCCCAGGCTTTTGTAATTTATAGCCTGTCAGAATATTATAAAATAACCAACCATCCGGCAGTACTGAAAAAAGCTATCGAACTATTTCATCTTATCGAAAAAAATTCATTCGACAAAGTAAAAAACGGGTATGTGGAAGCCCGTGATCGGGAATGGAAAGAAATGCCCGATATCCGTCTTAGTGCGAAGGATATGAACGAAAAAAAATCAATGAATACGCACTTACATATTCTTGAGGCTTATTCAAACCTGTATCTTGTCTGGAAGGATCCATTTCTTAAAAAGCAACTGGAAAATCTGATTCATCTCTTCGCTGATATAATAATCGACAACAAGGACTACCATCAGATTTTATTTTTCGATGATGACTGGAACTCCCGTTCCTCTTTAATATCTTTTGGTCACGACATTGAGACAAGCTGGTTGCTCCATGAAGCGGCACTTATTTCAGAAAATACAGCACTGATTAACTCAATATCCGACTTGAGTATTAAAATGTGTGAAGCAGTAAGAAAAGGACTTTCAAAGAAAGGAGCCCTATATTACGAAAGTGATCGTGCAAAAATACACTATGAGCATGAAATAGAATGGTGGGCACAGGCAGAAGGAATTGTTGGATATTTGAATGCTTATGTACTTACCAGAAATCCGGAATATTTAGACATAGCATTTAATATTACACGATTCATTGAAAACTATATAGTTGATAAAAAATATGGTGAGTGGTTTTTCAGAGTCACTGAAGATGGTGAACCCATTCTGTCGCACGAAAAGGCCGGGTTCTGGAAATGTCCGTACCATAATACCAGAACATGTCTGGAAATATTACATCGTATCGATTTACTTGGAAAATAAATTTAACTTATGAGAAAATTGAGCTTTTTGTTCAATCTGATCATCCTGGCACTTTTCGTGCTGAACAATTCGTGTAAGACTCCTTCAGAATATAATATCAATGAATGTATGGAACTAAAAGAGAATTGGAGCTTTCAAATGAGAGGAGATAAAGAATGGTTACCTGCTGAGGTTCCAGGATGTGTACATACTGACCTTTTACAAAACGATAGGATACCTCAGCCCTTCTATCGCAATAACGAAAAACAGCTGCAATGGATCGATAAAAACGATTGGATATATCGTTGCACCTTCCGGTTGGACAGCCTACAATTGGAGCATAATAAAATACTTCTGGACCTGAAAGGTTTGGATACTTATACTAAAATCTTTCTGAATGATCAGCTTATACTTGAAACTGACAACATGTTCAGAAATTATAAGAAGAATGTTACTCAATACCTTGTAGCCGGTGATAATCTTCTGGAAATAGAATTTATATCTCCTGTCACTGAAGGCCTTCGAAAACTTGAAGCCTTGGGATATGGTTTACCTGCTGTTAATGACTTATCAGAAATAGGGGGACTGGATGAAAGGAAAATAAGTGTTTTTACCCGTAAGGCCCCTTATCATTTCGGCTGGGACTGGGGCCCTCGTTTTGTTACTTCAGGTATCTGGAGGCCCATCGAATTGATTTTCCTTGATAACGCCCGGATTGATGATATTTTTTACAGGCAAAGCCTGTTAAATAACGAAGAGGCTATTATTGATGCCATCTTCGAAATTGATGCAATTGTTGCGGGTAAATATAAGATTGACATCTATCAGGGAGAAGAAGAAAATGCCATTGCTACAACTTCTGTCGATCTTGAAAATGGCATAAACAGTATCACTATTCCTTTCTCCATAGCACAACCTGAGCTTTGGTGGCCTAATGGTATAGGCCGGCAACACAGGTATAATTTTAGAGCACAACTAAGCATTGAAAATGTGATTATCGATACTGTTACTCAGCTGATCGGGCTCCGATCGATAGAATTGATTCGTGAACCTGACTCACTGGGGAAGAGTTTTTACTTCAGAGTGAACGGGAAAAATGTGTTTGCCAAAGGAGCCAATTACATTCCCAACGATAATTTCCTCAATCGCGTATCGACAGAGAAATATGAAAACATTCTACAATCAGCTGTCGAATCCAATATGAACATGCTGCGGGTATGGGGTGGTGGTATTTATGAAAACGACATCTTTTATGAATTGTGCGATCGTTATGGGATTTTACTATGGCAGGATTTCATGTTTGCATGCAGTATGTACCCGGGCGACGATGCATTTCTGGAAAACGTGAAACTGGAAGCAATTGATAATATCAAACGCCTGCGTAACTTTGCCTCTATAGCACTGTGGTGTGGAAATAATGAAATTGATGTGGCCTGGTGCGAAGGAGATATGAACTGCGGATGGAGCTGGAAACAACACTACACACCTAAACAACGGGAAATTATCTGGCACAACTACGATACACTGTTCAAAAAGATATTACCTGATATTATTGAAACCTACGACCATACCAGGGCTTACTGGCCTTCTTCACCCCAAGCCGACTGGGATGTACATGCCCGCTATAAATCCACAATGGGTGATATGCACTATTGGGGAGTATGGCACGGAAATGAACCCTTCAGCAACTATTATAATCATATTGGTCGCTTCATGAGTGAGTATGGTTTCCAGTCGCTGCCCGATATGCAAAGCATTAAAAAATTTACACTGCCGCACGATTGGGATTTTGAATCGAAAGTTTTATTGGCCCATCAAAGAAGCGGCTATGGAAACAGCCGGATTTTAGATTACATGAAGAAACTTTATCCGGTACCGGACGATTTTAATCAATTACTCTATGTTGGACAAATTATGCAGGCCGAAGCCATAAAATCGGCTATCCTGGCTCACCGGGCAAATAAACCCTACTGCATGGGAACCCTGTACTGGCAATTAAACGATTGCTGGCCGGGCGCTTCGTGGTCCAGTATGGATTACTATATGTCATGGAAGGCATTACAATATTTCGCTAAAAAAGCCTATGCCCCGGTAGCCATCGCGTTCTTCCCCGATGAAAATAATGTAAGAATTTACATCAACAGCGACCTGAATAGCAATAAAAAAATTCAGGTACGCCTTGCAATCAAAGATTTTTCAGGAACTCTGTTATCCGAAGAAATAATAGATACAACCCTGGAACATGAAAGAGCTGTTGAGGTCTCCAGAATAAATGAAAAAAAGATCAGTGATGAATTTAAAAAGAGTGAAATTTTTCTTCAGATCGATCTGCTGGAAGGAGAAAGTTTGCTTGCTTCTGATATTTATTTCTTCGATATTCCAAAAAATCTTCATTTGACTGAACCTCTCATCTCGACTAAGATGCGCACTGAAGGTGAAAATCTGGTCATCGAGCTGATGTCAGAAGAACTGGCCAAAAATGTGTATTTATGGGTTGATAACTGCCATTCCCGTTTTAGCGATAATTATTTTGATCTACTCCCGGGAGATAAAAAAATAATTACATTACCGCTTTGTGGTCAGGAAATAAAAGAGAATGATGTACACATTCTAACTCTGAATTCAATTCTTAACCAAAGTAAGTAACGGAAATCTGTATAAATAATTATAAACCCTTAAATCAGAAAATCATGAAATCACTATATCGCCTGCTCCCAGTTTTTATCGCATTTTATTGCATGGGATTTGTCGATATTGTTGGTACGGCCGTAAACCTGGCAGCCGCCGATTTCAATTTGAGTGCAACCAACGCTCAGTTCCTTACCTCAATGATTTTTCTTTGGTTCCTGGTGTTTTCCATTCCTACAGGGATATTGCAGGAAAGAATCGGGAAGAAAAATGTGGTTCTGATTGCTCTGGGAGTAACCATCCTGGCTATGATCATACCATTTATCCACTATTCCTATCCTATAATGCTTCTGGGTTTTGCTTTTCTGGGTATAGGCAATACAATTATTCAAGTCTCACTGAATCCACTACTGTATGATGTTTCTCCCGAAGGTAGCTATTCAAGCAATATGTCACTCTCACAATTTATTAAATCAGTAGCTGCCTTTTTTGGCCCCTTACTTACTGTATTTTTTGTCCATAAACTGGGAGACTGGAAATATATATTTCTGGCATACGGTGGTTTATCCTTACTCACAATGTTTTGGCTGATGCTTACGCCTATAGCAGAAAAAGCTAAAAAAGAGAAGCCAGCAAAATTTACGGATTGTTTTGGTTTACTTGGAAATAAATTTGTACTGCTCATGGTTTTGGGGATCTTTATTGTAGTGGGATTGGATGTAGGTATGAATACAGGTGTACCCCGATTCCTGGAACAGTTCGGTCTCTCTCCAGAGCAAGCAGTTAAAGGAATCAGTGTTTTTTATATTTTTTCTCTGATGGCATCACGATTCCTTGGTGCAGTAATTCTTAAAAAAGTCTCCCCACGTAGATTCCTGATTTTTTCCGCTTTTTTCACCATCGCCGGAGTGATCTTATTATCGTTTGGAATAAACAGCCTGGCTACTAAAATGGCTATTGTGATAGTAGGTTTAGGTTCAGCCAATATTTTCCCGCTGATATTTTCGATCAGCGTTGAAAAAATGCCGGAACGTTCCAATGAAATATCGGGACTGATGATTATGGCCATTTCGGGAGGGGCTCTCTTTCCCTTACTGATGGGGGTAATCCTGGATCATATCGGACTCACTGCCAGTATCCTGTTTCTTCTGATTATCACTTCTTACTTAGGATTTATTGGCATCTGGAACCTGAAGAATACCCGGTAATTTTCTATCTGTATTTGGGCAGTTTATTTCTATACTTTGGTTGAGATAACAGACAATGTTGGATAAATCGGTGTTGAACCGGATTGATTTTGTTTTCAATTACATCAAGAACAATCATCAATATTGATCTTGATATGATTATAATCCCATTATCTGCTTTACATATTTCTAAAAATTCGCATAAATCTAATTAAAATATATAATAATATACAAAGTACCCTAAATATTTTAGGGCATAAATTACTATTAGTAATAGATTTTAAGTTATTACCCTATTTTTTTAAGAGTATCATGTAATTTTAGATAAAATATTGAAATATTTTTTTAAATTTGCATCAATATTTGAAAAACATTAATCATTAACTTATAAAAAGCGAGTTTATGAAAGCAAAACTTGAGTATATCTTTTTAGATGGTTACAAGCCTACCCAAACCATGAGAAGCAAAACATTGATTGTATCGGATTTCGATGGTACTCTGGAAGGCTGCCCCATGTGGTCGTTCGATGGTTCATCAACTGATCAGGCAGCTGGTAATAATTCTGATTGCCTTCTGAAACCGGTGTTTCTATGCAAAGATCCCGTGAGGAAAGATGGATGGCTGGTGATGACTAAAGTTATGAATGCCGATGGCACACCGCATATTTCAAACGGAAGAGCTACAATTGACGATGATGATGAAGATTTCTGGTTTGGTTTTGAACAGGAATATGTTCTCTGGGATCTTAACCATCATACTCCACTCGGATTTCCGGCTCCCGGTTATTTTCCTCCCCCACAGGGACCCTTTTATTGTTCTGTAGGTGCTGAATATAATGTCGGAAGAAACCTGGTTGAAGAACACCTGGAAAACTGTATTGATGCTGGGCTGAATATTGAAGGTATTAATGCCGAAGTGATGAAGGGACAGTGGGAGTACCAGGTTTTTGCAAAAGGAGCCAAAGCAGCAGGCGATCAGGTATGGGTAGCCCGATATATTGCCGAACGGGTTGGTGAAAAATATGGAGTGCGTATTAATCTGCACCCCAAACCGGTGGATGGAGACTGGAATGGATCAGGTATGCACGCTAACTTTTCGAATGCTCCAATGCGGAATGAAGGTAAGGAAGAAATCTTTATCAAAATTTGCAAAGAATTTGGTAAAAAAATCCCAGAACATATTGCTGTGTACGGCGCCGATAATGATAAACGACTTACCGGAAGACATGAAACTCAATCGATTGATAAATTCAGTTACGGCATTTCCGATCGGGGCGCTTCTATACGAATTCCAATAAGCACTATTGAAAAAGGTTGGAAGGGACGGCTCGAAGACAGGAGACCAGCTTCAAATGCTGATCCATATAAGGTTGCAGCGATTATTATCAAAACTACTAAAGCTGCACTTAAATAAAAGATTTTTCTGTAGAAAGATATAAAACCGCGAATGAGTCAACTTTAATTTTGGTGATATTTGCGGTTTTTTTATTATCCTTCCAAATAATTACCTGCTAAATAATAATTCCCGGTATTTAGGCAAGGGCCATAACTCATTATCCACAATCTCTTCCAGTTTATCGATATGGTAACGGATAGTATCGATATAGGGAAAAACAGATGTAGCATATTCTACGGCCCTTTCACGGGTAACGGTTATTCTATTTGCATTTTTACGGACTTCTATCATCTCATTTACCTTTGCTTTAATGACAGTAACATGCTCAGATATTTCCCGTATAATTTCCAAACGACCGCTAGAGAGAGTTTTATACTCTTTCTCTCCAAAAATCTCTTTAAGTCCCCTGACATTCTCCAGTAACCGGGTCTGATAATTAAGAGCTGTAGGAATTATCTGCCCTAATGCAATATCGCCAATTACACGCGATTCTATTTGTATCTTTTTAGTATAATTATTATAACGGACATCCGTTCTGCCTTCGAGTTCTTTTTCATTCAAAACTTTTAGCGCTTTGAAGAGTTTTTTCGACTTTACCGTATGATATGCATCCAGCGCTTCAATAACATTGGAAGCATTGGTTAGGCCACGTTTTTTGGCTTCCTTATGCCATTCTTCGTTATAACTGTTACCTTCGAAACGTATTTTTTTTGAATCAATAATGTATTTACGGATGATCTGAAAAATTGCCTCATCTTTCTTTACCGTCTTCTCAATCAGAGCATCAACATCTTTTTTAAACTGGATCAACTGTTGGGCTACAGAACTATTTAGCACTGTCATGGAGGTAGCACTGTTTGCCGATGACCCGACAGCCCTGAACTCAAAACGATTTCCAGTGAATGCAAAGGGCGATGTACGGTTACGATCGGTATTATCGAGTAAAATTTCCGGAATTTTCCCGACATCAAGCTTAAGTTCAGTCTTTTCATCGGGGGTCATCTTCTTACTTGTTACTCTTATTTCAAGTTCGTCGAGCATTTCAGAAATTTTATTCCCGACAAAAACCGACATAATCAAAGGTGGTGCTTCATTAGCGCCCATGCGTAATGAATTGCTGGCCGAAACAATACTGGCTTGTAATAAATCCTGATGTGTATAAACCGCCTTTAATGTACAAACTAAAAAACTCAGAAATTGCATATTGGTTTTCGGCTTATGACCAGGTGAGAGCAAGTTGACTCCCGTATTGGTCATTAACGACCAGTTATTGTGTTTTCCGGATCCATTGATTCCTTTAAAAGGCTTTTCATGAAACAGTACCACAAAATGATGATGACGGGCTATTTTCTTCATAATATCCATCAATAACACATTATGATCAATTGCCAGATTACACTCTTCAAAAAGAGGAGCAACCTCGTATTGATTCGGAGCCACTTCGTTATGCTTTGTATGCAAAGGTATTCCCAACTTATAGGCCTCAATCTCAAATTCGCGTTTAAAGGCTTCTACTCTTTCAGGAATAGAGGAAAAATAGTGATCTTCGAGTTGCTGATCCTTTTCAGAAGCATGTCCTACAAGAGTTCTATCAGTCATTATCAGATCGGGTCGCGCATAATACAGGGCTTCATCAACTAAAAAATATTCCTGTTCCAACCCTAGCGCAGAATATACTTTAGTAACATTCTTGTCGAAATATTCACATATAGCAACTGCAGCACTATCAATTGCCGATAAAGCCTTAAGCAAGGGTGTCTTATGATCAAGCGCTTCACCGGTATAAGAAACAAATATTGTGGGAATGCTTAGCGTGTTCCCAACAATAAAGGCTGGCGATGATGGATCCCAGGCGGTATAACCCCGCGCTTCAAATGTATTGCGAATGCCACCACTCGGAAAACTGCTTGCATCGGGTTCTTGCTGAGCCAAATGCTGACCCGAAAATTTTTCAATAATACTACCATCATTGGTATATTCAATAAAAGCATCATGTTTCTCAGCTGTTCCATCGGTTAAAGGATGAAACCAGTGCGAGAAATGAGTAGCTCCCATTTCAAGAGCCCACATTTTCATGCCTGCAGCAACTTTATCAGCCAGTTTTCTATCAACCTTCATCCCCTTTTCAATGCAATCCATAACACCTTCGTAAGCCTCCTGTGAAAGGTATCGTTGCATTTTAAGTTTATCAAAAACATTAATCCCGAAATATTCGGAAGTTATTTTGGCCGGAGCTTCACAATGCACCGGATAACGTGAATTTGCTGCTTGTACTGCCTGGAATCTTATTATGGCCATATTGTGAATGTATTTAATAAAACAAATTACACAAAGATAGATTTTCCTTCAATCGTACCCAAAATTTAGTTAACATTCAAAGGGAAAGTGCAAATTTCTCATCACACCCCCCTATCAATTAAAAACGAGATAAAAAATATTATACTTTACTGTAGAAATAATAAAACCATGGTAGGGTTTCAATGCCTTTATAGAAATTTTCGAGAGGGAAATTTTCATTCGGTGAATGAATAGCATCTGTTTCCAGTCCAAAGCCCATAAGAACTGCTTTTATCCCGAGGACTTCTTCAAAATCGGCTATTACAGGTATGCTACCACCACCACGGACGGGTAAAGGCTTTCTATTAAAAGTTTTTTCAATAGCAGCTTTAGCGGCATTCATCTCTTTCGAATTCCAGGATAATACGTATGGATTCCCTCCGTGTAATACATCCAACTTGTATGTAACACTTAGCGGCATTACATTTTTAAGATAGGTCTGAAAAATATTTGCAATTTTATCGGGAGTCTGATCCGGAACGAGTCGCATAGAAATTTTGGCCGTAGCTTTTGACGGAAGAATAGTTTTTGCACCCTGACCTGTATACCCGCTCCACATGCCATTAACATCAAGGGAAGGCCTGATACCCAAACGCTCAATTGTTGTATACTGTTTTTCACCAAAAAGTTTTTGTACAGCTATTTTACCGGCAAAATCTTCTTCATTTAAAGGTAATGCGTTTAGGAGTTTACGCTCATCCTCGCGTAAGTTCTGAACATCATCATAAAAACCGGGGATTGAAATGTGTCCGTTTTTATCCTTCATGCCGGCAATTAAATCGGAGAGCACATTTGCCGGATTATCCACTGCCCCTCCATACAGTCCGGAGTGTAAATCGCGATCAGGACCTTTGATGGTTAACTCAAAATACGCTATTCCGCGTAAGCCAACTGCGAGTGCAGGTGTAGATAACGACAAGATGGTTGTATCCGATACTAAAATTATATCAGCACTTAGCATATCCTTGTTGTCAATACAAAATTGTTTTAAGGAAGGAGAGCTGATTTCCTCCTCCCCCTCAATTAAGAACTTCACATTACAGGGCAGTCTGTTCTCAGCTACCATATATTCGAAAGCCTTAATTTGCATGAATAATTGTCCCTTGTCGTCATCGGCTCCACGTGCGAAAATTTTACCTTCTCTTATCTCAGGCTCAAAGGGAGGCGATTTCCATTCATCAAGAGGTTCAGGTGGCTGAACATCATAATGTCCGTATACTAGTACTGTGGGCCCATCGGGATTTACTATCTTCTCGGCATATATAACCGGCCACCCTGAAGTATCCATCACTTTTGCAAGAGTGATACCTGAAGTAAGAAGATTATTTTTAATATAATGTGCTGCCTTATACATTACTTCCTTATTCTCGCTAAAGGCACTAACCGAAGGAATTCGGATCAGTTCGAAGAGTTCATGTAGAAATCTTTCCCTGTGTTGTTCAATATAGGCATTAACCGTTTCCATGTTCCATGCTTTTCTCCGAAAGTACTAAACCTTGGGCAGATTAAAAATGAGAAAGTACTACCTGGTTTGAAATTTCACTTTAAGAAGCCTGTAAAAATGCCTACTTTTATCCCAATCAATTAATTATTTCACATGTTTAAATCGCTGAAGAAATCCATAGTTCTTATTTTAATCATTCTCATATTACCCACTATTATTTTTTCAGTTTATGAAATTGGGACGCTACGAAAAAACGAACAGGTAATAGAATCAATTTACACCAATCAGCTCGATGCAATTCTCTATTCTATAAATCAGTATTCGGAAGATGTTATGAATGGATGGGCAAGCAGCCTTATTTCAATATTTGATCAACCTGAAGCAGCAGCTTTAAAGGAATTAGATGAATTCTTCTCCACTGCACCTGTTGCTAACTGTTTGTTTCTGTACAGTGAAGAAACCAGGCAACTGGGTTCATTTGGCCAGGATTGTGAACGCCTGTATTTACAAGATCCTATTCTTAAGCTCATACAAGATCAGGATTCTGTACTAACCAAACTCAAGACATATCTTCGGGGAGGTTACCGGAAAATCGAAACATTCATTCTACCTTCATCAAATTATGAGGTTTTTGCGTTTGCTCACTATTTTCAAGATTCTACACAATATATTTTTGTTGTGCATAATCCTAAACGTTTTATAAACGAAGTACTCGATCCGAAAATTCAGGAAATAGCTATGGAGAAATTCGATATTGCAATTTCAAATTCAGGTAATGACTCTGTAATTTACAATTCTGATCGAAAGAATATACCCGCTATTATGCTTCATAAAAAACCTTTATGGCTTATCAAAAATTATGATATCGGAATAGAATTGAAGGACCGTACAATTTCCGATCTGGCAAAATCGCGTACACGTAAAAACCTTATCCTCATTGGAATTATCGATCTGGTATTGCTGCTGAGTATCTGGTTCATATTTAGGAACATAAACCGGCAAATGGAGCTGGCAAAATTAAAATCTGATTTCGTATCCAATGTATCGCACGAGATACGCACCCCTCTTGCCCTGATACAAATGTATATTGAGAGTCTGGAAATGGGCAGGGTAAGTTCAAAGGAAAAGATAAAAGAATACTATACAGTGATTTTACAGGAAACACAACGACTCACAGGTATTGTAAATAAAATATTAAATTTTTCTCAGATCGAAAGCGGGAAAAGACGATACTCGTTTGCTGAGGTACAACTTAATGAAGTGATCGATACAGTTCTCAGATCATTTACTCTTGTTTTGGAAAAAAATGGTTTCAAAACCGAACTGAATTTAGCCAATGATCTGCCTTTAATACGGGCAGACAGGGAATCGATTGCTGATATTCTTGTCAACCTGATAGATAACTCGATGAAATACAGCAACTCGGAAAAATACATCAAAATACAAACTCAATGGAATGACAGATTTGTTATACTCCGGGTAATGGATAAAGGAATTGGCATTGCCCATAAGGATCAAAAGAACATATTCGATAAATTTTACCGCGTAACCGAAAAAGATCTTGCTTCAAAAGCCAAGGGTTCCGGGCTGGGACTTACCATAGTGAAGCATATTGTCGATGCTCATAAGGGTAATATCGAGGTGAAAAGCGAAAGTGGAGCCGGTACGGAATTCACGTTGTATTTTCCATTCAACCAAAACATGTGATGATGAAAAAAATACTGATTGTTGAAGACGAAGCCCCTATGCTTCAAGGATTAAAGGATAACCTCGAATTTGAGGGTTACACAGTCGATACAGCTGCCGAAGGCAAAACCGGCCAGGATAAAATTCTGAATAATTCATACGATCTGGTACTTCTGGATGTGATGTTGCCTCATATATCAGGTTTCGATATATGTAAAAATGCCCGGAATGCAGGAATTACAATACCTATTATACTTTTAACTGCCAAAGGTGAAGAAATTGACAAAGTTGTGGGACTGGAACTGGGTGCCGATGATTATATCACCAAACCATTTAGTCTTCGGGAGTTGCTAGCCCGAATAAAAGCCATTCTGCGAAGAGTTCCTTCGAATCAGGATTACAAACATGAAGAGAAAGATATCAAAATGGGAAGACTTACTCTTAACTTTAAAAATTATGAGGCATTTGAAAATGGTAAACCGGTTAAACTAACCCATAAAGAATTTGAAATACTCTCCTATCTCTTTAATAACGTCAATAAGACTGTCGAGCGTGATGAATTGATGAGTAAAGTATGGGGTATCGATTATGACATTACTACCCGCACAGTAGATAACTTTATATTAAAGTTGAGGCAAAAAATTGAAAAGGACCTGAATAATCCTAAGCTAATCCTGACAGTGCATGGAGTTGGTTACAAATTGATACTATAGGTTAGTGTTACCTTGCGGAAGTGTAAAATGAAACGTACTTCCTTTATTCAATTCACTTTCAACCCAGATTTTTCCATTGTTTTTTACAATATATTCTTTACATAAAATTAATCCCAGCCCGGTTCCCGCTTCACCTTCTGTTCCTTCTCTGGTAAAATGAACATCGACCCTGAAAAGTTTTTCAATTTCTTCCGGAGCAATACCAATACCGGTATCAGAAATCATTGTATGGAGAAATTCATTTTCATTCTTTATGTCGATTCGAACCGTACCCTCAGGCTTAGTGAATTTTATAGCGTTTGTTAGCAAATTCCTTACAACCATATTTATCATATTTTGGTCGGCAAAGGCAACGTAATCTTTGTCATCACTAAAAACGATCTTTATTTTCTTCTGTTGGCTCGTTTCTTTCAACAATTCCATATTATCAATAATAATTATATTCAAATAGTATATTTCTTTTCCATATTTTAAAAAATGAATCTTAACCATTTCATACTTTAATCCCTGAGAAAAGAATGCTTTAAAAACGAGTTTTAGGAACGATACAATATAATTTACATTCTGGTGACATTTCATGACAATCTTTTACCTGTGTGTGACAGCGACACTATTTGACTCCCGTACATTTGTATCAGATATTTAAACAACCAGACAATGAAAACAACCCTATTATTTCTAAGTCTATTTGTTGGAATGATAAGCAACAATCTTCTGAAAACTAATGAGGCTGGATTCGAAAATAGTAAGATCAGCAAAATGAAAAGTGAGTTTGAAATTAGCACTGCTCCCCAGCCCTTTTTACGGGATTCCGGATTACTGGCTAAAGCAGATAGTTCCAATCAGTATATCTATATCGTTGGGAAACACGATCTTTCAACTAACAGTCAGTTATTTTCTGAGAACCATCTCAATTTTAATAAATGTCAAATAAAGTATCAGAATGTTGACAAAAATTTTAGCAATTGCTGGACAGGAAACCCTATTGCAGGTTATCTTGATAAAAAATATCTGAGCATGAATATACTTTGTCAATCAGAAACAAATAATAGGGTGTAATATGGGAAAACGAATATTATATATCGTCATCATACACTTTGTATTAATAGTAATAATTCTTTTTACTTCCCAAAAAGCAGGTGCTGAAGACTTAAAAAAGATTATTTATCTCTCAGGGAACTGGAAATTTTCAATTGGTGATAATGATAACTGGGCCAATCCGGGATTTAATGATAATGATTGGGATATAATACGAGTGCCGGGTAAATGGGAAGACAATGGTTATTCAGAGTATAATGGATATGCCTGGTACAGGAAAGAATTTACAATTAAGAATATTTCTGATAATACTCCGATCTACTTGGTGCTTGGCAGGATCGACGATGCCGACGAAGTTTTTCTGAATGGTAAAAAAATAGGTGAAAGCGGAAGTTTTCCGCCTGATTACCTAACTGCTTATAATAAAACAAGAAAATATCTGATCCCATTAGAGTATCTAAATTTCTCTGGCAACAATACACTGGCCATAAGAGTGTATGACAGCTATCTCGAAGGAGGTATAATTAGTGGCCCCATTGGGATATATACAGATGAGGATGATAATTTGCTTGATCTTAACCTTTCAGGAAAGTGGAAATTTCATCTGGGTGATAATAAGCAATGGAAAAATACTTCTTTCAATGATGAGTTATGGTCAAAAATTGATGTACCCTCAGAATGGGAACAGGAAGGCTACTCCAATTATGATGGGGTTGCCTGGTATAGGACCACATTCAGGATACCATCCAGCCTGAGAAATAGTTCATTATACCTGATACTGGGTAAAATTGACGATTATGACTATGTATACCTTAATGGGGAGCGCATAGGAACAGTATTTGAACTTGACAAAGATGGCGAATACAAAAGGAGAGGCTATGAGTATAATGCAAGAAGAATCTATAAAATACCCAATGATCTTCTGAGACAGAATGGTGAAAATACTCTTGCAATCAGGGTGTTTGACGAGCGTATACGCGGAGGAATATATGAAGGCCCCATTGGTTTGATGACAGAAGAAAATTGTCGTATCTATCGACGAAAACATTATGAGAACCGACCGTTTTGGGACTTTATTTTAGAAGAATTTTTGATTGACTATTGAGTGGAATAGCATATTATGAGAACAAATTACACATTTTGGAAATTTACATTAATCAGCCTGATATTAAATGTATTGATTGTAACAGGGCTTGTTGCTTCTAACTATAATTTAATCAGGATTAAAAATCTTTCAGGTAGCTGGAAATTTTCTATCGGTGAACGTGAAGAATGGGTATCAGCAGCCTACAATGATACTGATTGGGAAACTATCATGGTACCTTCACCATGGGAAAATCAAGGATTTTATGGTTATAACGGTTTTGGATTTTACCGTAAAACCTTTACACTATCCAATGAATACAAGGATAAAAGTCTTTACTTCGTTCTGGGATATATCGACGATGTTGATGAAACCTATCTGAATGGAAAAAAAATCGGCTCGACCGGTACCTTTCCCCCCAATTACAATACAGCATATAATGCTAAAAGGATCTACAGGGTACCAAAGGAACTTATAAATTTTAATGGACCTAATATTCTTGCGGTAAAAGTATATGATTCTTACCAGGCCGGAGGAATAGTAAGTGGCAATATCGGCATTTATATAAATCCATTCGAAATACCATTAGATGCAAGTCTGGAGGGAGAATGGAAATTTCAGACAGGTGATGATCTGGAAAGAAAATCCATCAATTATAACGATAGTAATTGGGACAAGATTTTAGTGCCGGCCAAGTGGGAAGATCAGGGTTACAGAAACTACGACGGATATGCCTGGTACAGGAAGAATTTTTACTACCGAGGTAGCTTTAAAGAGGAGACCTTAGTATTACTTCTTGGGAAAATCGATGATGTCGATGAAGTATACCTAAACGGAGTAAAAATAGGTATGACGGGAGATTTTGTCAACCGGGAGGGTCAGCGAATACCAACCGGGCAACAGTACCAGGCATTGCGGGGATATTTTTTCCCGGCAAACCTGCTTAAGAAAGATCAGAAAAACACTATTGCTATTCGGGTTTACGACTCGGGAGGTGATGGAGGAATTTATGAAGGACCGGTCGGATTCGTATCTCAAACACGATATATCAAGTACTGGCGTGATCGGAAAAGGTTAAAACACTAATGACTTAATTTATAGTCTTATTGATTTCTGGTTAGGGTTTTTGTTTTATGCTGGTGATTTGGATTAATGATCAATAACATCCGAGTCATCAGCTGTTTTTTATGATCTTATCTTATTCAAACGTTGATTGATGATAGTAAGAAAGTTACGATACCAGGTATTTCCAAATCGCCTGATTAAAGCGTCTTTTACAAACTCATACAAAGGAATACTATCCTTTTCACCCTTTTGTCGGGCGGGTTCACAAATAGTCCATTTATCATAATTAACAGCAATAAATTGTTCGTATTTTCTAATACGAATAGGATAAAGATGGCATGATACAGGTTTTCGAAAAGTAATGGCCCCATCTATATAGGCTTTTTCGATACCACACATGGCTATACCTTTTTCAAAAACCACATAGGCGCATTCCTTACCTTGAATTAAAGGTGTAACTGTTTCATTTTCAGTATCAAGAATATGCGTACCCTGTTGTTCAATAGCCTTCGCACCTTCTTTTCTCAGGAAAGGTATTATTTTATCTATTATTTCAGGTAGTAATAGCACTTCTTCGGCAGTAAGCGGGGCACCGGCATCGCCTTTCACACAGCAGGCTCCTTTACATTTTCTCAGATCACAGATAAAATGCTTGTCAGCCAAATCATCGCTGATCAGTGTATTCCCAATTTGAATCATTATTGCGTACTATTCCGATCTGTAAATATAATGAAATCGAATAAGCACATAATTGGGTAATAAATTTTAGCTATTTAATTGAGAATTCATCGCTATCTGTGAGGAAAGATCTTACTTTGGTCGATTTCATCGCAATATTTAAATAATACCAACTAATTTTAACGGCACCGAAAAGTTAATGAGATGTTAATAATAGCAGATCTAGGATTATATTATTTATCAGAATAAACATTATCTGTTGAAACAAGTTTAATAATATATTCGCCATACTTATTTGAATGAATTTTTTTATGCGGAAAATAATTATACTGGTTTTCATACTTATGCCTTTAATAATTGTTCAGGCGCAACCGGCACCGGCATTGCTTGAAGGAAAAATTACAGGAATAGTTATTGACAATCAGGCAAATTTACCCCTGGAATATGCAACCATCAGCCTGTTCACATCAGATTCGGCCCTGGTAACCGGTACTATTACCTCATCCGATGGATCTTTTTCAATTAAAGCAGGTCCGGGGAATTATTTCGCTGAAATACAATTTATTTCATATGAAAAACTGGTTATAAATAATGTTTCTATAACCGCACAGAACAAGAATATTGATTTAGGGACAATTGCTCTTGAACTGGAGTCCACATCACTCGATGAGGTCACTGTCATTGGTGAGCGAAGTGAAATGGTTATTAACCTCGATAAAAAAATATTCAATGTCGGGAAGGATCTCAGCAATACAGGAAAAACTGCCCTTGATATATTAGACAACATACCTTCCGTTGCAGTCGATATGGATGGTAATATTACACTCAGAGGTAGTGAGAATATCCAGATCCTGATTGACGGAAAACCTTCAGGCATGGTAAACTCAAGCAATACTAATGCACTACAAAGCTTACAGGGCTCGATGATTGAAAGAGTGGAAATAATCACCAATCCCAGCGCCCGTTACGAGGCCGAAGGTATGGCAGGTATCATTAATATCGTATTACGAAAAGATGCTACTAAAGGTGTTCATGGTACTTTCGAAGTCACTGCCGGTTATCCGCAGCAATATTCCTTAGGCGTCAATGTCAATTTTCGAAAGGAAAAGATCAATTATTTTCTGAATTATAACATCCGGTATAATGAGCGGCCGAGAATGGGAAAATCGTACCAGGAATTTACGCTTTCCGACACAAGCTATATCACCTATTTGGAAAGAGAACGCTTACGAACCGGTCTCTCAAATCGTATCCGGGGAGGCACCGATTATTTTATCAATAGTAAAAATACCCTTACTGCTGCGTTTCTGTTTGGTATTGATGATCAGTTAAATACTACCCGTCTCTGGTACAATGATTTCACATTTTCCAATCCTCCTGTTCCTATTGCCAGTACCTTCAGAATAGACAAAGAGGAAGAAGACGAAAAAGACATTGAAATATCATTGAACTATGAGAAAAAGTTTGAAAAGGAAGATCACAAACTTACTTTTTTAACTCATTTCATTGAAAACGGTGAAACTGAAATATCCTCAATTGAAGAAGAAATAGTACCCGATGCTGAAGATGTTGGGAACACAATTTTTCAGCGATCCTACAATAAAGAGAGTGAAAAGAATTTATTACTCCAGGCGGATTATATATATCCTTTTGGAGATGAAGGTAAATTTGAAGCAGGTTACAGAAGTGAATTCCGGAACATAACTAATCCATATTATGTTGAAGAGAGAGACGAAAACAACACCTGGACAAGACTGACAGACCTTTCCAATAATTTTAACTATATCGAGAACATTCATGCCCTTTATATTCAGGGTGGAAATAATTTCGGTAAAATAGGGCTCCAGTTTGGATTAAGAACTGAACTCTCCGATGTCAGTACCTTCCTTCATGAAACAGATGAAAAGAACGAGAGACTTTACCTTGACTTTTTCCCTACATTCCATAGTTCATTTCAATTCAGTAAGGTTCATTCAATGCAATTAAGTTATAGCAGAAGGATTCAGCGCCCACGTTTCTGGTTTCTGAATCCTTTTCACAGTTATAGTGATTCACGAAATATCCGTACTGGAAATCCTATTCTTAATCCGGAATACACACATTCTGTCGAAGCCGGATACCTGGCGAATATGACTGCATTTAATTTTTATTCGGGAGTTTATTATCGATTTTCGACTGATGTTATGGAGCGTGTAAGTTTTGTTGATGATTCTACAGGTATTACTATGACAAAGCCCCTTAACCTGTCAGAAAGACAATCGTTCGGTTTTGAGAGTAACATTACCTTACGCATTCAGAAATGGTGGACACTCTCGGCTAATTTCGACTTCTTCCGTTCCATCACAAATGGTCATTTCGAAGAAGAGAGCCTTCACAGCGACGATTATTCTTGGAACACACGTTTTAACTCACGGTTACGTCTCCCCAAAGATATCGATATCCAAACCATATTCTTTTATCGCGCTCCCCAGGAAACAACCCAGGGACTGCGAAAAGCATTTTATATGTTAAATTTGGGTATAAGTAAAAACTTATTTAAAGGCAATGGTACGCTCACCTTCAATGTACATGATGTACTGAACAGTCGCAAATTCAGGTTTATTATCGATCAACCCGATCTATATTCCGAAAATGAGTTTCGTTGGTCAAAACCTAATTATACGCTAACTTTCATTTATCGTCTCAATCAAAACAATCGAACCGCAAGAAACGGGCATAATAATGGAAGTAACAACGATTTTGGAAATGACGAGATGGGATTCTAGAATTCTCAATTCAACAAGTACTCTTTTATAAAAATAAAAAAACCCCGGCGAAGTGGGATAACTTAAAACACCGATACATGTTTTAACGTTAAAAATATACATTCCCACTCCGCCGGGGCATTAATTATTTTCTGAGAGGAAGCGAATCAAGAACAGTCTCAACTCACAAAACTCAGAACAGCAAACAACTATTTTTTTGATGGTCTAAGCGTACCACTTGTTGTCGAGGTTGTTCTGGGTTTTTTAACTGGTTTGCTGTTTGCTGGTTTAATTACCTTAAGATCAGCGTTGATTCTTTCGGCTTCTACCTTCAATTCCTCCAGCTTTTCCATGGCAACAACCAAATCATTCTCCTCAAGCATAGTTTTAATTTCTTCAAGTGCAGCATCAACTGCATAGGCATCTTTTCTCAAAACCAGTTGCTGTGCACTGATGTTTCCCGTTTTTGGAATCATGTTTTTGCTGTCATTATTAATAGTCCCGACTTCTGCCATTAACTCATCCACCTCACCTAATAATTCAGCTTTTTTCTCATCATTTTTTTCTTCCAGTTCTGCTGCATCTTCAACAACACCTGCAAGTTTATCTTTAGCCTCTCCGAAACTTTTAAACATTTTCGAACCTTGCTTTTCCACCATTTCTAAAACTTCATCTAATTTTTCCTGCAAATCCTCAAAATCATCTGCTAATATTTTGTCGGCTCCGTGGGCAATGAGAGAGTCGAGAGCAGCTTTAGCCGTATCGACTTCTGCCTGCGGCATTTTTCCACAGCTAGTAATCAAGGCAAAAACAAGTATTGCCAATCCTAAAAAGTTCCTGTTTTTTTTCATAATTTGATAGTTTGATTTTTAATTACGAACTACTGTATTTTACACTCTATTTCAATTCGTTAATCGAAAGACATAATACAAAATCTGATATTTTCCTGTTTTTTATTATCCGTTTATGTTCTATAGTGAAAGATACAATAAAATTCTGTTATTTATAACAACCAAGATGTTTGCCTTTGTTATGATAAAAACCTTCTAATTTCATTGTACTTTATCCATAACTATATTAGTAGTGGTTACTGGAATCTTATCAACCATTTGAAAATCGAATCATACACCTGTTTTATAGGAATTGATCTGAGCGAGTGCTTTTTTAATCAATAATTGATAGTAGTAAAATTTTTGAATCAATAAAGTAACTTTTTCAACTGAAGCATTACTTATCTTGTAACTGTTTTACTATGTCTTCCAATACATTTGTCCAATAATGCTTCATTTCATCCCTTTGTCGGGCATCAAGCAACTTTTCCTGATGAAAACTAATTATTGTTTTTCCTGCATTGGGAATGGTCCTGATCTGAAGAATGGAATCATGGATCCAGTCTTTTCGTCGCCAGGACAACCGTATGTGTGAAAATATTTTAAAAACCCTGATCAATCCCTGTGTCCCTTCCTGCGTAAGGTATTCGATACCTGTTTCCCATTTATCGAATGCCCATGTTCCCAGCCAGATAGACATGCCCTTTTTTGATAAAAGAAATTTCCATACATCTTTCACCGGAAAATTGACAGTACGACGAACACCAACCTGGTAATCGTAATCTTTTGTAAATCCGATGAAATCACCTTTCGACATATTACAAATATACTCTTTAGTTGATGTTAATCAGAGTATCAGAAAATAATTATGGAACTCACAGTTTATGCTTAGAGGTTTTTCTATTTCATCCGGAGTGGAATAGTAAAGCAGAACCTGCTGCCTATATCGGAATTGCTTTCTGCCCATATTCTGCCACCATTCAACTCAACAAAATTCTTGCACAGGATCAACCCTAAACCGCTTCCTTTCTCGGAACTTGTTCCTATTGATGTAGTATCGACTTCGATTTTAAATAATTTTCCTATATCTTCCTGTGAAAGACCGGTCCCGGTATCGATTACTTTTAAAATTACAGAATCATCGTGTTTTTCAGATTCTATCGTGATTTTACCGCTTTCGGTAAATTTTATAGCATTACCTAAAAGATTCCTGAGTACTGTACCTATCATATTTTTATCGGCAAATACTATCAAGTCCTGACCAGAGTAATTTACTGATATAGATTTTTGACGGGCGGCCTCACGGTATAATTCTATATTTTCAGTAACAATATCTTTCATATTAAAATATTCGGGAGTTGCCTGTGCCCGGCCGGTTTGTAATTTTGACCACTCCAGAAGGTTCTGTAACAAATTATAAGTCCTTCTTGCCGAGAATTCTATTGCATAGATATTCTCCTCAATTAAAGAAAAATCTTTTTTACTAAAAGCTTCGTTTAATAGTTCGAATAGGTTGAGCAACGATACAAAGGGACTTCTCAGATCATGAGCAATTATTGAGAAAAACATATCTTTCGACCAGTTGATTCGTTTCAATTCCTTGGAATATTGCAATATTTCTTTTTCCGATCTCCTTCGGGCGCGGTTTTCAAGTAGCAATTGTGTGAATACATATAAAATAATGAGTAAGCCGATACTAAAACCTACAATAAGCGTAAAGATTAAAGATCGGATGTCTTTCTCAATTTTAGATTTAAAGGATTTCTGGATTAATTCCAGTTTGGTTGAATGACCCTCTGCCAGATTTCGAATCACTTTTAAGAGAGGATATACCTTGCTAACAACTAACTGAGTGGCTGCCTTTTTATCATTATGCTTATAAAAGACTAAAATCTCATCCATCAATTGAGTCTCTTGATTTATAAGTATCTCAAGTGAATCACCTTGTGCTTTCGAGATAAAAAGCCGGTAGTCTGTTTTTCTAAAATTCTCTAAACTAACTCGTAGTTCTTCTTTGAAATAAAAATAATCAACAAGATAATCATCTTTGGAAGTCAACATAAAATAGCTATGTGATGTAATTAACGCATGCAGGTTTATCCTTAACTCATCAAGAGATGTAAATACTTCAGCAACTTCAATAATCTTTCTATCTTCCTTTAAAATATCATGGGTATACCAGATAACTGATACACTTGTTACTAAAAAAATTATTGTTGATATAATAAATAGGACAAAAACCTTTTTTCTATTCATTGTGATAATAAATTACCTGAAATTACGAATTACTTTAAAGATTAAATAAGCCACGGCGTAATATTGAATACTAAACCAATAATTTTTATACAGAATGCTTTGTCTTCCGACATACTTCTTAGTCGCAAGAATCAAATATCCTAGAACTTCATTATGTGTAAAGTGATTTTGAGTGTGTATACAAAAAAACAGAGTGACACTCGCTCTCCGAACTAGCTCTCACTCTGTTTTTTGGTGGAACCTGCTGAACGAACTTAAAACCTTCTTTCAGGAAAAATTAAAAATCCTGTTTAGCAAGTTCGAAGACATCGAACATTTTATCAACAAATTATCAGTAAGATTCATTAGTTTTCAACTATTTATAACTTTTTATCATCAAATAATCATTAGCGTACACGTGGCGACTGGAGGTCGCCAATAACAGGACCAAGGCGTCCAGCATCTGGGCGGGAACTGTAAAGATGTTTTTTCCATTTTCTTTGATCATCCAGCATGATCATAAGAAACATTTTACTTCAAAGAAAAAGGTACGGCGGTTACACAAACTGGCGAGACAGGCTCCGCCGTGATATTTTTGCCCCTGAAAGGGGCACTTCCTGCCTTGTCGGCAGACAGGTTGGGACACTCTTTTTTTTTTATTTTAAACTTGTAAGATAGAAGTTTTACTCACACATTTAATTTGTTTTTCAATGGTGTTCGTGAACTCGCCACCTAACGTGTCTTCTATTTTAATTAGGATTTTGATAATTTTTTGGGTATGTCCAATGCACAGTTACCGTTAACCAAATTGCATATCAGTTTTTGTTGAATCGAACTAATATTCAATTTTGATTTATGTTTTATTATTATTTAGAATCAATAATACCGAATTTCATCAAAAAATTATTTTTACATATGTTTTTTTTTATTACTTGCACATTATAAAACTATTATTCTAAAATTATTGATAGGTAAAACATATTATTTTTTAAACCCTATATATATTTAAAATGGTAACAAACATATTCAATCTTTTTAGAAAGACAATTCTTTCTGATAAGCTGATATTAGTCATAATTCTCGCTATTTCTATCAATCTAATTGTAAATTCCCAACAGCAAGACTCCAAATCGTTAACATGGATGACCGCTGCAAAGGAAAGTATTCCTGAAACTGCGTGGTATAAAATTCCATCGCAAGTTCGAACTTTAATCAATGCTCCTAAGGAGTACCTGACAATGTCAGCCCTACTGATAGACATTAAAAACATTGAAAGCGATAAGCCAGAAATAGGTCTATTGGTTAAATATAAGGGAGATGTGCAAAGTTTAAAATCGAAAAGTGCTAAGGTAACTTCAAGTATTGGAGATATTTATTCTTTACGGATTCCTATTGAAAATCTACTTGCTCTTGCATCGGATATAAACGTCCTGCATATTGAACCATCTCTGATACTAAAACCCACTTTGGATAATAGCCTTGTTGAAAATAAGGCTGATCAGGTACATCAGGGAGATTATGGTGTCAGCCCTCCAACCTATTCAGGTTATACCGGGGATGGTGTTATTGTTGGAATCGTTGATTCCGGAATAGATTGGGAACACGAAGATTTTATCAACGATAATGACGGTTCTTCAAGAATAGTTTATTTATGGGATCAGACCTTAACTAAACAATCTGATGAGAGCAATCCCTCAGGTTACAACTATGGTGTTGAATATATCCAATCCCATATAAATGACGAAATCGACGGTTCTCCCACCAACTATGTACGAAGCATTGATGAGGTTGGGCATGGAACCCATGTTGCAGGCATAGTTGCCGGCGATGGATCAGCTACCGGAGGTGGAATTCCTAATTACACGTATGTAGGAATGGCTCCACAAGCTGAAATTTTAGTTGTAAAAACTGGCTTCACAACAACCGAAGTAATCGATGGCGTGGTTTATGCCATGGATAAAGCCGCAGCTGCAGAAAAACCAGTTGTAATCAATTTAAGTCTTGGAACACAAGGAGGTCCACACGATGGAACCTCTCTTTTCGACCAGGCATTAGATGATGCCATAAACACGGGAAATGTCATTATTGTCGCCTCAGCCGGAAATGAAGGTACTGATGCATCTCATGAAGAGTATATTCATGCCAACAACACAGTAACCTCGGGAAATACAGTAACAACAACGTTTACAGTTCCGTCCTACACTCCCAATAGCAGTGGAGGAAATGATGTCATAATCATCGACATGTGGTACCAAGGCAATGATAATAATACCGTAACTATCACAACACCTGACGGATATACCTGGTATGCTTCAACAGGCTCAGATAGAGGGAATACGTTTACATCTACACCCGACGGAGCAATCTACATTGATAACAGTTCTTCAGGAGCCAATTCAGAAAATGGTGACCGGGAATGTTATATACAAATCTGGGATTATTATTCTTACTACCCGCCGGAAGATGGAACATGGACAATTACTGTTGATGGTAATACCATTAATGAAAGCGGACATTACGATATGTGGATTGCTATAAGTCAGTTGGGACATGAGCAGGCATTTTTTACAGCAGCTTCCGGATCTAATAGGGAGGTAATCGGAAGCCCTGGTAGTGCTGAAAAGATAATAACCGTAGCCGCACATAGTACCAAAACATCGTGGATTGATTATTCAGGTACTCCGCAGGTTGCACCCGGTGCAATATTGAACGATTTAGCCTACTTTAGCAGCGCAGGACCAACACGCGATGACCCCGGTTATATTACAGGTCGACAGAAACCCGACCTAAGCGCATCAGGTTTTGGTGTTACTGCAGCGCGTTCCGAATATGCGACATCCTTTAACAATAGTATTTACCAAAACGAAGACGATGTCCACATGATAATGTGGGGAACCAGTATGTCTGCACCGCATGTAACCGGAGCCATTGCATTAATGCTTGAAAAAGATCCTAGTCTTATGTCTGATGATGTGAAAACCCATCTTCAGAATTCTGCTAGCACGGATGCTTTTACTGGTAGTGTCCCCAATTATAATTGGGGGTATGGCAAATTGGATATCTATGAAGCTATGCAGCAGTTCCAGGCACCGGATTACGCTATTAAGCTGAATCCTTTAGAGTTTTCCATGTTTGGTGCAGGTGGTGATACAGTTTCAACTCCACTTAAAATAAAAAACCTGGGTAGCAACACTGATAGTTATGATTTATCAGTGTCAGGCAACAATTGGACAACAACAATATGGGACGCCTCTGAAACTTCAGAAATTACGAATACTGGAAATCTTTCAAGTAGAGAGCAAACTGTGGTAGTTATTAAAACTATAATTCCAGCAGAAGAACTTACAGTAAATACTGATAATATTACATTTAGGGCAATCTCAGTAGGCGATCCCTCAGTATCTGCGGAGAGCATAGGCACTGTTAGCAAAACAGGGCTCCATCTACCATGGCTCGAAAGTTTCGAGACTGCTACTTTTGACCCATCAGTATGGCAATATTTTGATGGGCCTGCCGAGATTAATTCTGATGGTCTCAATCCTCCCAGTTCCCCATATTCACTGAACCTCGATGGTAATACTCTGGGGGGTGACCTGGTACAAACCTGGCCGCTCAACTTATCCGAGGAAAACAATATTCAACTTTCCTATAACTATCAAATGACTGGAGGCGGTAATTCTCCTGAGACAGGAGATGATCTTTGGGTAGAATATTATAATTCTTCAGGCATTTGGGTTACATTGAACCAACATCTTGGAAGTGGTACTGACATGACTACTTTCACCCTGGAGGAAATATTCCTGCCAACGGATGCTTATCATGAAGAATTCATGCTAAGGTTTAGAAATGTAGGTACAGCAGGCGATTACGATGATTGGTTCATAGATGATGTTGCACTTGGCACATACAGTGCCCCTGATATTGATGTCACACCCGTTGAATTTAATCTATCTGTAGTATTTGGTGGTAGCAAAACACGAACCCTGACAATAGCAAATACCGGTGATGCTGCTTTAGATTACGAAATCAGAGACTTTGAAACAGGTCAAAGTAAATCATCAAGTATTGATGAAATTGATAAAATATTGCGTTCTAATCTTGAGCATTCTAAAAAACTTTTGGGTTCTGCTGCGGTTTCAGATGGTGTTAAAATGCCTGAAAAATCCGTACAACATGTTGAACTATTTAATGTACAAGAGCTATTGGAGAATTATAGCACTAAAGCCTCAAACACCATTAAAGCTTGTGTTCTTGATGGATTTGGTACATATTCCTCAAATGCGATCAATACATGGAATCATCTGAACTCGTCCTATTCCAGTTATGGAAGTACGCCGGTTTTGATTGATTACACCACCTTAGATAAAGACAATATTACCTATAACGACCTTGTCAACAGTGGTGCAGATGTTCTGATAATTTCAGATAACTGGGGTTATTGGACGGATGGAGGTCTGTCTTTTTATCTAAGCACTAGCGAATGTCAGGCCGTTGCTCAGTATGTTAATGAAGGGCATGGATTATTGATGACAGCAGGCACCTTGGGTAATGATGCTGACAATCCTGAAGTCCAGCCACAGGTAACGCACCTTGCATCTCTTGTTGGCCTTAGCTCTGCGGGCACATATAAATGGGGCTATGGTGTTGTTGCAGATCCTATGTACAGTGTCATCCTAGGTTCAAAACTTCTTACGAACCTTTCTGACCCCTATATGACTGCTTACGATTATACAGCAGTACCATCATCCAACAACTGGAACGGCATGATTACGGATGGGGAGGTACATGCAATTTCTACAGATAATCAAACAACAATTATTGCAAAAAGTAACCGTGTGTACTGCTCAACTCTTGCAGAAACTGAAACCAACAGCGCGGATCGACAATTCATCTATAACGCAATTGTGTTTGGTGGTTTTAGTGATGCTGAGTGGATTTCATATAATACCAATTCGGGTACCATAAGTGCCGGAAGTAACGAAAACATTACTGTCACATTTGATGCGGCTAATCTGACGGATAATACCGTTTATTCCGCAGTTATTCAAATTAACAGTAATGATCCTGACCAATCGCAGATTACTATTCCAGTATCATTAAATGTTTCCTCTGAAATTATTAATGAAATACCTGAAATTATTAATCTTTCTGATTTCAGCTTCGTCAATACACAAACCTTGAGCATAGATTTAGACACCTGTGTGTATGACGCAGACGATGCAGTAAGTGCAATGACCTGGGTCATAACCCCTGGAAATTCAAATGTTATTGCAGCAATGAGTGGGAATGTTATAGTTTTTTTATGTACCGATGACGAATATTCGGGAACTTTAGATGTGAAATTTAAAGTTACGGACCCGGCAGACGATTCTGATAGTATCACGGTGAGTTGTATGGTTACTGATGAATATGTAAATTCGATTCAGAATTCTATTACTCAACCCTATGTGTTTGAAATGGTATATCCAAATCCTTTCAATGAGGAACTTACCCTCAGGTTCCTTGCCCCAAAAAACACAGATATTATTATTTCTTCTTATTTAATAAGTGGAGAACAAGCAACACAGTTATTTAAAGGTCATGTTGTTAATCAGCCGCAATCGGTTACTGTAAACACCACTAGCTGGCCGCAGGGGATTTATATAATTAAGATGACTGCTGATAATTTCATTCAAATGCAACGTTGTGTGCTTATTAAATAATTAATTGCTAGTAAGCTTTACATTAAATTAATGATTAAACTCCGGTTTTACGACCGGAGTTTTTTAGTACATAGCTGTATACCCTTTTTCACTGTAAATTAACAAAGTGGCGGTTGATTTCGTCCGCCCGTGGGACATTTTGTTGCGCTACAAGGCTTTTTCGGGGGGTGGTATTGACTGTGAGGGGACAAAAAAAGAAAGAGAAGCCGAAAAAATCCCGACTTCTCAAGTTGTGTGGTACCACCTGGAATCGAACCAGGGACACACGGATTTTCAGTCCGTTGC
>CAZMVE010000031.1:0-27836 GCA_964569585.1 uncultured Bacteroidales bacterium
TTTTATTATATCTTTTAAATTGTATGTAAATGAAAAGAAAGTTAGTACTAATTATTATGATGTTTATTGCTGCAAGCACTGGCTTTGCGCAAGTTACAGAAACTGAAACAGAAATGAGAACCTCATCCGCAGATTCTCTCGACGGCTGGAAAAAAGGAGTTACGGCATTTATTAATGTTTCACAAACTTCACTAACAAACTGGACAGCCGGGGGCCAGAATTCATTATCGATAAATAGCCTGATAAATGTTTATGCTAATTATACAAAGGGGAAATCGAACTGGGATAATTCGCTCGACATAGGTTACGGGCTTCTCAAGCAAGGAAAAGATGCCGATTTCATTAAAACCGACGATAAAATCGACCTGGTTTCGAAATACGGATACAAAGCATTCGGCAAGTGGAACTATGCTGCCTTATTCAATTTCAAAACCCAGATGACTAACGGATATAACTATCCGAACGACAGTGTAATCATATCCAAATTTTTGGCACCAGGATATATTTTAGGTGCTTTAGGTCTCGATTATAAACCCAACGATAATTTTTCGGCCTTCATTGCTCCGCTTACCGGCAAGATTACACTTGTCAACGATCAGGCTCTGGCCGATTCAGGTGCATTCGGAGTGGAACCGGGAAACAAATCAAGAAGTGAATTAGGAGGTTATATCCGGATAGCATTCCAGAAAGATTTGATTGAAAATGTAACCTTCGGCACCAAGATCGATCTGTTTTCCAACTACCTGAATAACCCACAGAATATTGATATTAACTGGGAAACACTTATTACGCTGAAAGCTAATGAGTATTTATCAGCGATCCTTTCGACTCTTCTGATTTACGATGATGACATAAAAATAGAAAAGGACACAAACGATGACGGAGTAATTGACAGCAAGGGTCCAAGTATACAATTCAAAGAAGTTTTATCGATAGGTATTACTCTCAAATTCTAATCATAATTAAATAATAATATAGTATGAAACTAGCAAAAGAATTCAAGGAATTTGTCATGCGGGGTAACGTCGTCGATATGGCAGTAGGTATTGTCATTGGAGCAGCATTTGGTAAAATTGTCTCCTCATTGGTTAACGATATTATTATGCCTCCCATCGGGATGCTTCTCGGAGGTGTCGACTTCACCGAGCTGAAAATCATTCTTAAGGGAGCTACAGTTAGCGATGCCGGGGAAACCATCCAGGCTGTCGCCATCAATTATGGTAATTTTGTACAAATTACCCTCGATTTCATTATCGTTGCATTGGCCATTTTCATGGTGATCAAAGGCATGAATAACATGAAAAAGAAGGAAATTGAAAAACCAGCCGCTCCGCCTGAACCGTCAAAGGAAGAAAAGTTGCTTTCAGAAATCAGGGATTTACTGAAAAAGTAGTATACACTAAAAGATTAAAAATCCTGAAATATTTGATTTTTTGTACTTGAAAGGGTTAAATCAATTAATTTTTTCAAGTACTATAACAACAACAATTAAAACTCCGTGCTTCTCCCAAATCTTCAGGAGAAGTGCGGAGTGTATAAAGAAACTAATTCCTCACAATGCTCTCCCTATGGAAGTCTTATCTTAACTTTCAGTAATGTAAAAGAATGTGGAGGAAAAGAATAAGAAAAACTTTCACCCCTGGCTTTTAATGAGGGTTTAATAATGGTTTCGATGTTGGACACTCCAAAATCATTTATGGATTTAATATCGGGACCATTAACTTCATAAATCTGTATTTCACCATTGAAGATACCGTTTTGTGATATTATATCAGTGGATATAGCTTCATCCTTATGTCTGTTAACAATGCAAAGAATGACCTCGTCGTCAAAGTATGTAGCTGAAACATCAAGATAAGGCACACCGGTTTGTCTAGTTTTACTTTCGCCCAATCCGATAAGAAATTCATCTGTATCATAGGTATCGCAATCTGTATAAACATCAAGTGATGTGCCATGAACATTGTTGGCAAACAATGCAAGTGGATAATAGATTGTCTGTTTAAACATATCGGTTTCACTAGTAAAAATGGGAGCAATTACATTCACCAACTGAGCCATATTCGCCATCTTGACAATATCGGCATTACGAACAAAAGCATTCAGAAAGCCAGCAATAACAAGTGCATCTTCCAAATTATAATGCTCCTCAAGGGCTATTGTGCCTTGCATGGTTTCATCCGTTCTGGCCCGGTACCATACATTGTATTCATCCCATGCAATATAGATCGGATCACGATCGCCGCGATCGGCGATATCCATTTCCCGAAGAATCATACCCTTTACTATCTGGGTACGCTGTTCCAACACCAAAGGAGTTGACATAAAATTGTAATAATTATCCTCTGGATTTCCCACATAAATATGAAGGGCAATATAATCTACTACATCGCGAAGTTCATGCAGGATTGTCGCATTCCACTCATTCGGGTCGGCATTCGGGCGATAATTCGATGAGCCGGCTGCAATCAGCTTTATATCCGGGGAAGTCAATTTCATTAGTTTTGCTGCTTCGCGGGCTTTTTTACTATAGTCTTCGGCATTCAGATGTCCCATTTGCCAGAAACCATCCATCTCATTACCCAGACTCCAAAACTTAATGTTATAAGGTTCGGAATATCCATGTTCTTTACGCAGTTCGGCATAATAGGGACCTTCCTTCACGTTGCAGTATTCGACCCACCGACGTGCTTCCTCAATAGTTCCTGTACCCATATTTACTGAAAAATAAGGTTCAGTATTAATAGCCCGTGCATATTTTACAAATTCGTTGGTGCCAAATTCATTGGTTTCCAAACGCGCCCAGGCAAGTTCCATGCGAGGTGTTCGCTGGGGGCCCACTCCATCAAGCCAATGATAATTCGATACGAAATTACCTCCCGGATATCGTGCAATTGAAACTTTCAATCCTTTAACAGCCTCCATCACATCTGTTCGAAATCCATTTTCATCGGAGAGTAGTGAATTCTTATCATATATCCCTCCATAAACGCATCGCCCCAGATGTTCTACAAAGTTACCGTACAACAATTTGTCAACTTCTCCAATGGTCCGGTCCACATCAATTTTGATACGGGCATTTTGCGCATGTAACGAAATTGAAGCAAGCAACAGCAATACTGTTACCCATCCAAATTTTGCTATGTTGTTCCTTTCTGACATTATTTCTATTTCTTAGCTATTTAATAAATATTATTTATTTCAGGATATTACAAATAATTTCCTGTTGGATAACAGCTTGGGGCCATAGGTCCTCTGTCCAGTCAAGTTCCATTATTTTTAATTTGGGTTTGCCATCTTCAGTGGCATCATAGGCATGGAATATTAAATAATCAGTTCCATCGAATGTACAGACAGCATTATGACCCACACCAGAATACCGCTCATCTCCCATTAAAACTAATGTACCACCGCCTTCAAACATGTCTTTTCCGTTATAATCGATGTATGGCCCGGTAATATTTTCCGATCGGCCTACCATAATTTTATAGTCGCTCTTCACGCCACGGCAACAATAATCGAAGGATACAAACAAGTAATAGTAAGCGTCTTTTTTGAAAATAAATGGAGCTTCTATAGCCCCATCCCCAGGATCAATATCAGGAATGGCCGGATTACGATAACGTTTGGCAATGGTCGCCCAATGTTGTGGTTCATCAGGATGGAGCATGTCGGAATTAAGCCTGACAAGCTTAATCCCCTGCCAGAACGAACCAAAGGTCAACCAGGGTGTTCCCATATCATCAAATGCCACATTCGGATCGATAGCATTCCACAAATCACGTCCGGGGACTGACTGAATGACTATGCCCTGATCGTCCCATCGGTATTCCGGATCGTCCGGATTGAGGGTAGTGTTTGTCGCCAGTCCGATACAGGATATATTTTTCGCGAAGGATGATATAGAATAATAGAGGAAATATTTCCCATTGTGATAGATAATATCCGGTGCCCATATATGCCCTTTAAATTCCGGCACTGCCTCAAATGCCCAGGAAGGAGCTTTTTCGAAAACAGCACCCTGATAGGTCCAGGTTTTCATGTCTTTAGAAGAAAAAACTGAGATGCCCCAGCCTGTACAAAATAAATAATAAGTATCATCTTGCCGGATCATTACCGGATCGTGAACATATATTGTTTTAAAAGGCTCACAATCGGCATTTATTGCCAGAAATACCATCAACAAAAAAAGACATCCTTCCCGGAATTTTTTTACTCTTGCTGTTTTTAAAACCATGGGTTGATAATTTCTTTATAAAAGGCAGGAGGAGAGTCCTCCTGCTTTTTAATTGAATTACTAAACCTTCTTTCAACTATGATGTTAATCTTGAGATGCTCTTTTTCAAGTCGAGTATAAGTATCTTCAGAGTATTTAAGACTAAAATCATTATTGGATCAATACTTTACGTGTTACTGTATCTACTCCGTCAAATACCTTTACAATGTAAATCCCTGACTCCATCGCATTGATCTCTGTATAATTACCAATACTTGTCCGGCTAATTACCTCAATACCCTGTAAATTATACACTTTCAGAGAGGCAGCATGAGTGGTATTTTCCAAAGCAACAACAAGATTATTACTATAGGAATAAATAGCTGTATTTCCTTCTTCAATACTAGTTGTAGCATCCGGAACCTCAGGAAAAATGTACAGGTCGGAGATCTCTTCAGCTGTTAATACTACATCATAAATGCCGAAATCATCCATTCTTCCCATGAAAAGTAAATCAGGCCAGTTGCTTTTTCCGAGGTACATATTGGTAAACTCCAGGTCACTAGGTTTTACGCCGTTTACGCTTCTTGAATCCTGTAAAACTCCATCAAGATATAATTTAGCAGAATCGATGTTGTGAGTGCAGGTTAACATATACCATTCGTTCGTTGCAATCTGTTCTAATGTTGAAAGAACAGTATCAGCACCATCTTCCCAGGTAACAGAGTGAATATGCCATCTCAGTCGACCGTCCTGAAAAGTGGTCAGAAATACAACATCATGGTTTCCCGGATGCGGATCGAGATCAGACGGAATTCCAAAATCGAAAACACGAACCCACCATTGATCGGCTACCGGATGATTCCATTGAAACCAAATGTTATAAGTTAAGGCATCAAAGTCATATGCATCGTTACCCGTAAAAGTGACAAAACCATCTGTTCCGTCAAGTTCCATTACCGACTCACGTTGAGCATCTGCAACATAGCTTACACCTGAAGCAGTTGCGGTTGAATTGATGTTTTGCAAAGCATCTTTCTCATCCGTATCGAACGGAAAGTGCGAGTATTGTGCAGTTATACTCCCTGCGATTAATACACACAGTACAAGTGATAAATGTAATCTTCGTCTCATAATTATAAATATTAGTTAATACAAATCAATCGTTTCGTTTCTATTTTAGTATCAATTATTAAAGCACTATAAGTTTGTTCGACAGTGTTTTCCTATCTATTGAGAGATTCACCATGTAAAGCCCTGGCCCTACACTGAGTCCAATTATTACCGTAGTTCCCGAAGGATATCGCTCCTGAAATATTTTCCTCCCAAGACTATCAACAATCATCACATCCGCCATTTCCTTCGGTTTTGCCTCAGGAATTGTAATCTTCAAGGATTCATTATACAGTGGATTTGGAAAAATAAATACCTCTTTTTCCGGTTCAACATAGTTTTCGGTACCAAGGACAACTTCGGGCACTCCTCGAATCGTCTGGACAATTTCCTGCATGGTTCCATCATCGTTATAATACAATCTATCAAGACATACCGAACGACGAAAATCGCCACCCGTTGGCAGAGACCCATTATGGTATACAAAATACCACTCGCCATTGAATTCAAGAATAGCCTGATGGTTTGTTGAGCAATTTTCGACATAGTCGTTCAATCTTCCTCTATGAGTCCAGGGTCCCTCTGGGCCAGGTCCGGTTGCATAATCTATATATTCGGGCCATCTCGATGCATATGATAGATAATACAAACCGTTTCGTTTATGCACCCAAGGAGCCTCAGTAAACATGGGTAATGTTATATATTGAATTGGGCCATCCAATTCTATCATATTACTCTTCAGCTTGGCATATTTGCAACTTGAATTTCCCCAGTAGATATAAGCCTGACCATCATCGTCGACAAAAACAGCCGGATCGATATCATCCCACAAAATCGACAAATTGGTTGTCATATCGTTTGTTATAAGAGCGGAACCTTTTGCATCGACGAAGGGGCCGGCAGGATGATCGGAAACAGCCACACCAATAGAAAAACCTTCTATACTGTTGTGGTTCATTGGTACATACCAGTAGAATTTACCATCTTTTTCAACACAATGACCTGCCCAGGCATCGGCCCGCGCCCAGCTGAAATCTGATACCCGCAATACAGCTCCATGGTCGTACCAGTTGATCAGATCAACAGATGAAAATACATGCCAGTCACGCATAAAATACCCCTCCACTCCCATAGCTTGCTCATCATGACCTGTATAGATATAAAATGTATCGCTATATACGAGTGCTGCCGGATCGGCTGTAAACATTTGCCTGATGAGCGGATTGCCGGAATAACCCGGAGTAAGTGTATCACTGGGATCTCCCGTGTATGGGCTTTCAACTCTGCGTAACTCTACATTATCGATCCAGAATTCGACATCGTTATTGGGATAATTTGCAAAGAAAATCTGGTGCATACAATGGGTAAGTAAGGTATCACTCTTCACTGTAAATGTTTGTTTTTCAGGAGTTATAGTAAAAGAGTAAAAGAATCTGTCGGGGGCGTAATCATAATAGGGTGGACCTACATTATTCGGATCTGACTCCAGGTTGCTAAAGGGTTGCCGGTTCATTGCCACCGATAAGGTGATATTTTCCGATGCAACAGCTTCGAAAGATAACTCGTAGGCAGTGCCCTGTGTAGCCTGAAAGAATCCTGTATAGGCTCCGTTGAAAAAGTCGGTGCCTTCTTTATGTGTTATGTGAATGTACGCTGAGTTCTTCCCCGACAAAACTCCGTTAGTATCAATATCGAATAGTATTTCGGTAGGCGGATCATAACAGAATCCTCCTTCCCAACCTCCATCGCTATTGGGAATCTGCCCCCAGAATAGCCTTTTCTTTCTATACTCAGGAAATCCGGGGTCAGGATCCCGAAACTCATTAAATTCGAAGTTGGGAATAATGTTCTCATCCCAGACTGTCTGGGTTTCTTCAATGCTGATATCATCCAGCCAGAGGGTGTCCCTGGAATTCAGATTTCCCAGAAGAAAACTGATACGTATATTACCATCCGATTCACCAGGTATGAGAGTAAAGTTAATATCCTGGACGATTGTACCTATTGGAAGATTGGCAGAATCAGTTTCGGTACTTCTGTATAGCGCCGAATCAGGTAAATAATTCCGGCAGATCTCCAGGTTGTAAAATGATTCCCGGTTCGCCCTGATTTTATATCTTACAGCTATTTCACGGTCTTTATGAGTAGTAAAATAGGTTTCAAATCTGCTATCGGATGGTTCAGTTCCTGAACTCAGAATGACAAACCTGACTGATTTTTGTCCGCTTATTGCGTTTTCTGTAACAACGGTTGCTTCGCTCAACGATCCGTTCTGATCTGTATACAAACGCCAGTTTTTCATACCCTGTTCAAACGATCCGTTAGCTAGATAATTCTGACCGTATAGTGTGAGTGAAATTCCAAGTACTAGTATAAGAGATAAAATTCTCATTTTCATTTGTTAATCATTATACTACTTACTGTGAGGTTTTATTTTTTTACCCCAGGCACTTCTTCCTTCGTTTGACAGTCCGCTGAAGCAAATAGTGAGTGTATCATTCTCCCAGTCCCACTCATCGGTGAGTTTTGCCTCAATAAGGGTAGTACCATCATCTAAACTCAGACTGAGTACATTGTCACTGTAATTCCATGTTGAATTATCTATTCCTGTAATAGTTCCATCGGTATTTATATCGATGGGTACAGAAAAATTGCGCGATTCAGTTTTATCGAGATAGATATATTCCCAACTACCTATAAGGTCTCCCGAGGTTTTTCCCGATTGAGGAATATCGACATAGCGCTCCGGGGATAGCACGGGCCAACCGTCTTCGGTCCATAGAATTCTTCGCACATGCAAATCCATCAGGTAGATATTTGAAGAAGGACGAGCCTGGCTCACATAATAATAATTCTCTCCATCGTGCAGTAAACCGCAATGTCCGAAACCCTGCCATCCGGGGTGATTATCGAAACTATATTGTGCAGTAATAATGGGTAAATTTTCTACTGCTGTTGCCATATCATACCCGAAGTAGTCAAGAAAGGGACCGTCAGGATTATCGCTACGTCCAATCCTGACGTTATATGAATCCTCGAGACTGCCATAGGTGACGAAAAGAAAATACTTATCTAATTCAGTATTATAAAGTATCTCGGGGCCTTCGATGGCTTGTCCCCAGATTGAACGAGCTGCAATTTTTTTTCCATAGTCATTTGTATTGAGCCTCATACCTGTGGCAGGATCCATTTCCACAATATAAATACCTGCCCAGTAAGATCCATAGGCCATCCATTGCCTGCCGCTTATTTCATCTTCTATTATTGCAGGATCGATGGCATTTACCGAACTGCTTTGAGTTGTTGACAGTATAATACTATAATCTTCCCATGGTCCATAGGGTGATTCGCTTGTGGCCATACCTATGGCTGATATATTCTGTCCGAAAACAGATACGGAATAATACAGCCGGATTTCAGAACCATATAACAAGGCATAAGGAGCCCACATAGTACTTGCCGTTTGACCCTGGCTAATAATATGATTTAACGCCTCGGCCGGAATAGCGTCGAAAGCCCATCCTTTAAAGAACCATTTCACCAGATTTTCCGATTTCCTGCGCATTATTCCTGCCCTTGCTGTGCCACCATACATAACATCGGTGGAAAAGATGAAATATTCATCTTCAAATTTCATTATGGATGGATCGTGCAAATTGTATGGCCCCCAGAGCCCTGCATTTTCAATTCCAGCAATCGAACTATAATCATCACTGTAACCGGGGTCAAAATCATCAGGATTCAATTCTCCGTCCGTATTGTCCTTTCCACATGAATAAAGAAATGCTATTAATAATACTGCAAAAATGTATGTTGAAATATATTTCAGCATCAGAGATAATTATTAAAAAAGCCAGGGCTATATAATTAATAGCCCTGGGACAATCAATCCTAATTAACTACTCCCAACCTGGATTTTGATTCAAGTTTGAATTTACATCAATCTCTGTCGGTGGAATAGCAAGGTATTCTCGACCGGGAATCCAGTTTTCGTATTCTGGATCACGTGAAATCAGCATTTCCACTTTTTCAGGATCATTGAAATAACCCCAGCGCACAAGGTCAACATAGCGTTGAGCTTCGAAGCAAAACTCTAGAGCACGTTCATGGTCGAGCTGTTCACGCATAGTCTCCTGAGCCATTCCTGGATGTACAGTAGCCAAATCTTCCAGATCAGCCCTGTCACGAACTTCCTGTATATATGGATAGGCTTCTGAAGTGCGATTCAACTCGTTCAGACACTCAGCATAAAGGAGCAGAATATCGGAATAGCGAAGTATTCTTTCGTTTATACCCGAGCGCCATTCAACTTCGTCGGGATACAAATCATCGTTCAGATATTTTCGGAGATGTACATAATTTGGCAAGCTAACACTATTCCAGGGTTGCCCATATACCATAGAACCCGGATAATCGAATATCATACACGCCATTGCCCTGGGATCGATGCCTCCACCAGTTGTAGTCTCTTCCATAAACTCATTAAAAATCCAATCGGTTGGAGTTATATCTCCCCAGCCAAAACCCAGTGGAGCATAGGTCCGGGCTTTCCCCGAAGTTTTACTCCAGTCCGGCTGTGGATCACCCGACCAGCCAAGGAAAGTTCCTCCAACTTCACGGTCGAATTGAACTTCGAACAATGATTCACTGTTATTCTCATTGGCTTCGGTAAAATTGTCGCGATAATTTTCAACGAGACTGTAGGATCCGTAATCACCGTCAATTATCGCTTTTAGTAAAGGTTCTGCTTCATTCCAGCGTTGATTGATTATATAAGACTTCGCCAGAAAACCGGCAGCAGCTCCTTTTGTTGCACGTCCGAGATCGGATGCAGCATAATCTTCCTTAACAGGTAATACTACCATAGCATCGGAAAAATCCTGGATAACCTGTGCCCAGGCTTCTTCAGGAGTTGACTGTGAAGGGAAAAATTCATCTGAGTTTGAAGGTAAACTGGTTATAATAGGTATATTCCTGTATGCAATTACCAGATGGTAATAGTACAATCCACGCAAGAACTTAGCTTCCGCTATAATTCTATCTTTCAGATCGTTATCCATGTTAATGCCCGGTACATATTCCAGTACCTGGTTGGCCCAGAATATACCTTTATAATTGTGTTCCCACGGAGCAATATAACAAGGATTTTCAGGTGATGTTACATAGTTTGTTAAATCAGTAATCCACCAGGGAGAGGTATTCCGCATATCATCCGCGCGGACATCCATCACCCAGGGATACAGACGCATATACAAACCATCGAAGTATAAGGCCGTGTATACAGAATTTGCTCCCCGGAGTGCATCTTCGCCGGTTTTCCAGAAAGAACCGGCTGTATGATCATTGGGGTTTGAAAGATTTACAAAATCCTCAGTACATGAATTACCCAGTACCATTAATCCCAGAATAACAAGTATCTTATTGATATTTTTCATGATGAACTTTTTTTAGTGTTTATAAGGTTAATTTAACACCCGCATTTAAGGTCCGGGGTGAGGGATACGAGCCCCAGTCTTCGGCCCTCAGGAATAAACCATCGTTATTTATATCGGGATCAAAACCCGTGTATTTGGTAAAAGTGAACAGGTTCTGAGCACCCACATACAAGCGCAATGACTCCACACCAGGAACCTTATTTATGATATTTTCAGGCAGCGTATATCCCATCTGTACACTTTGGATTCTTAAGTAAGAACCGTCTTCCAGCCATCGCTGCGACATGCGGTTATTTTGGTTCCCATCCAGGACAGTCGGCCGTGGATATTCGGTGGATGTCCCTTCACCTCTCCAGTAATTCTCATACGATTCAATTGAATAATTGCCATACTTCATTTCGTTGAGTACAACCTTTACCCCATTATAGATCTTATTTCCGTAAACCCCCTGAAAGAATATCGAAAGGTCGAAACCCTTATAATCCATACTTATGTTCAAACCTCCGGTCAGAGTCGGGAATGCACTTCCCATATATATCCTGTCATCGTCGTTGATAATTCCATCCGGCTCACCGGTTAGTTCACCGTTTTCATCGCGCCCGTTAACATCGCGGAACATAACATCTCCAGGTCTTGTAGCTCCCGACTGGAAGGCATGGTCAGTAATTTCCTGATCGTTCTGGAAAATTCCTTCGAAATCCCATCCATATAGTTCACCCATTGAGCGACCAACCGCTGTTCTGCTCAGGTAACGAAGAACAGGCTCATCAGATGTTCCCAGTTTTGTTACCTCATTCTTTAAATTGGACAGGTTAGCACTCACTTGCCAATGGAATTCACCCTCGTATTTTTTATAGCCGAGAATAAATTCCATTCCACTATTTATCATCGATGCCGAATTAACTGTTGGATTTAGAACAGAACCGGCTGACCAGGGGACAGGTACCGCGTACAGAATATCATTAGCTTCGTTATGATAATAGTCGAAAGTAAATTCAATCCTATTATTTAAGAAAGCCATATCAACTCCCATACTGCTTGTTATTCTTTCTTCCCATTTGATCGATGGATCGATTATATTAGTTTGAATTCCTGCCGAGGGCAATGTACCCCCGAATACATATGTAACTGCATTGTTAATATAGGATTCATACAAGTAGTCGGCAATATTATCATTCCCAATTTTACCATATCCACCACGAATTTTTAACATACTTATGAAACCAACATTGAAGAAGCTTTCATTGTGTACCTTCCAGGCTGCCGAAAAAGAAGGAAAGTCGCCATACTTGTTTTCAGGCCCGAAACGCGAAGAATAATCCCGGCGCATATTAACGGTTGCCAGATACCGGTCGTCATATGAATAATTCAATCGTCCAAAGTAGGAAAGCATCCGGTGTTCAAAAAGATCTCCCAGCGCTGTTTGATTATCAGGTCCGGCACCAATTACTTCCAGGTAGGGTTCTGTAAAGCCTTCGGAGTGAGCATAATTTTGAGCAAAATAATCGTATTGGGCAGAATGTCCGATCAAAGCAGTAAGACTATGCTTATCGAATACTTTACTGTATGTAAGCGTCTGCTCCATAAGCATATAAGGATTTTCGCCCCTCCATTCATTCAGGAAAGCAATATCGTTTCTGTGACGAGTACCGATTTCAAATACAGGATAGAACTCATGATTAAGCCAGTCGGACCTGTCGTAACTCAGATTCAATTTATATTTTAATCCCGAAATGATTTCCAGTTCACCATATATCACTCCAAAGAAGCGATATCTATCAAGGTAAAAATTCTTTACATTATTAAATCCTACCTGGTTACCGGCTATCTGATCGTGAACATCATCGATACCTCCGCCATATCCCCCGATGTTGTTTTCGTCGTACACCGGCACTGTCGGAAGAGCTAAAATGGTTTCATAGATAGGATTTGCCCATTGTGAGTTTGTAAGTTTTATCTGGTGGGAGTTACCATAGAAAAAGGATTGCCCGAATTTAAACCTTCCGCTTACCTGGTCCATATTCAATTTTACAGAATACCGGGTATAGCGGGGTCCGGGACCTACCATGGTTCCTGTCTGGTCGAAATAGTTTATACTGGCATAATAAGTTGATTTTTCGCTTCCTCCCTGAAAAGATAACAGATGATCAGTAATATGACCTGTAGTAAAAACTTCTTCCTGCCAGTCGGTATCAATATCATCAATAAAAAGCGGGTCTCCGGAATCGTTTGCTGGTGCAATAAACAGACCCGCATTTTCGCGTGCTACATTATTCATTTCCTGAAACTGTACCCTACTGGTTACTTCCATTCGTTTTACAATATCCTGAATACCATAGCTCCCTTCATAGGTTACACGCATCCCGCCGGTTTGTCCACGTTTGGTGGTTATGATTACTACTCCATTTGCCCCACGGGAACCATAAATAGCTGCTGCTGAAGCATCCTTAAGGATTTGTATTGATTCGATATCAGCCGGATTAAGATCGGAAACTCCACCTGAAGGAACTCCCAGTGGAAACTGACCAGCGAAATGGCCAGCATTGACATTCGTTGAGTTTGCAATGGGTACACCATCTACTACATAGAGCGGTTCGGTATTACCAAAGGATCCGATACCTCTTATCTTTACTTTTGGTATTGCCCCCGGTTCGCCACTGCCTGAAACCTGCACACCGGCAGCTTGTCCCTGCAATAACCTTGAGATATCATTACCCTCAATTCTTTCAAGATTCTCAGCATCAACCACCGCTACTGCTCCTGTCAGATCCTGTTTTCGCGTTGTACCATATCCGATTACAACCAGTTCATCGAGAGAAAGAATATCCTGATTCAGTTGCACATTCATAACAGTAGCGCCTTTCAGTGCATAGGACTCAGTTAAATAACCAATAAAGGAAAAAACAAGTACTGCATTGGGATTATTGATCTGGATAGAGAAATTCCCCTCCGCATCAGTTAAAGTCCCTGTTGAAGTACCCTGGATTAGTATATGCACGCCAGGCAGTGGACTGTCTGAAACGGATTCAGTTACAGTACCGGTAACCATAATAGTTTGCGCCTTTACTAATCCTGGTAATAGAAATATCAGGATCAGTTTAAGAAGGCTCAGTTGCTTTATAATTCTTCTCATTCTGTAAAAATTAGGTTAGTGATTCAGATTATTTAAAACTTATAGATAAGTAGGCATAGAGTACTCCCTTTTACTAAAGGGTAACCTGGTAAAAGTAGAATGGGATAGATGGAAACTGGTGGACAAATGTTTCCAATAGGTGGATTATTGTGTTTTAAGCATGAGTTGAAATATTAGCTTGCCTTAACTCTCATTTCTTTCAGATAATCGGTAGGTGAAATTCCAAAATGTTTCCGAAACAGACGACTGAAATATTTTGGATCATTATAGCCAACTGCATATGCTACTTCTGATACATTGTATGTTCCTGAGACCATAAGCTCCCTCGATTTTTTAAGTCGTATGGTATTTATAAAATCAGTAGCTGATTGGTCGGTAAGGGCTGAAAGTTTTTTATGAAGAAGGCTGCGGCTAACACACATAGTTGAGGCAAATTCATTTACCCCGAATTCAGTATTGTCCAAATTTCTTTCAATCAAAGTAAGGGCTTCTTTTAAAAATTTCTGATCGATGGGATTTTCTGTCAATTCTTCAGCCCGTAGCTCTTGTTTCTGATAAAAAGCCTGTCGTAACAGCATTCTTGATTCGATCAGATTCTTTACTCTTGTTTCAAGCAGATCAAGATTAAATGGTTTAGGTATATATTCATCAGCTCCTGTTTTAAATCCTTCAATCTGGTTTTCAACGGTTCCTTTTGCAGTCAGAAGTATAACAGGTATGTGACTTGTACTAATATTTTGCTTAATTCGAGAGCAAAGTTCCAAACCATCTGAAACAGGCATCATAATATCACTAACAATCAGATCAGGATTGCGTTTCACTGCTAATTCAAATGCCTCCTCTCCATCTCCTGCCAGGTGTATATTGAAAGTTTGATTTAATCGGGATGCTACAAATTCTCCCAGTTCAAAATTATCCTCTACTATTAACAAGGTAGGTCGACCTATATACTTTATCCATTTTTCCCCCTGATAGTCAGTAACTTTATTTCGCTCAGCTTCCAGCATATTCTTTAACATACTTACCTGGTTCGGCAATGAGGATACACTGAGCTTTGCATCAGTTATTTCCTCGCTGGTAAAAACTTTTTTCAAATAGGGTATTTGAATGGTGAAAACGGTTCCCTTTCCGGCTTCACTTTTTACCGAAATATGACCGCGATGAACTTTAACTAATTCACGTGTCAGTGAAAGGCCTATACCAGTACCCTGAGTAATATCGTTAGCACTTTCTGCCCGATAAAAACGCTTAAATATATAGGGTAGTTTATCTTTACTAATTCCAATACCGGTATCCCCCACTTCTATCTCAAGGAAAGCCTGATGTCCAACAAGTTTGTGAGAAACCTCCTTGTCATTTTCTATACGATTGTCGACAAAAGTGACTTTAATCCATACTTTCCCTCCCTCCGGTGTATATTTAAAAGCATTGGAAAAAAGATTGTAAATTATGTTCTCAAGTTTTTCATGATCGAACCAGGCAGGTTGTTCCTTTCCCTCAGATGAAAATTCAAGTTTAATATGATGCTGTTGCGCAAGATCGTGAAAGGCATAAAGGATATTCTGTAAAAAATTACTGATTTCCCCCTGTTGCACGTGCAATTTCATTTTACCCTTTTCAATTTTCCTGAATTCCATGAGCTGATTAATCAGATGCAGCAGGCGCTCAGCATTTCTATTGATAAGACTTAGTAAATCTTTTGTCTCTGCCCCCATTTTAGTGTTTTTCAATAATTTTTCAAGAGGTCCCAGAATAAGTGTAAGTGGTGTTCGAAACTCATGAGATATATTTGTAAAGAATTTAAGTTTCAATTGATTTGTAGCTTTCACTTTTTTATTTAGCTGGATAAGTCGATCACGTTGTTCGAGAATTTCCCTGTTCTGGTTTTCTAATTTAACTTTCTGTCCCTCTATCAGTTCTTGTCTTTTCGCTAATTGAGTATTTGTTTCCTGAAGTTTCTCAGCCTGGTCTTTCAGAATTTCTTTCTGATTTTCAATTTGTGCAGTGCGCTCTTTCACCTGTTGTTCAAGTTTCCGCTTCTGTAGCTGGAGTGAACGGGTATGCAGTTTAAGGTACAATACGATCATTGACATCAGAAAAACCACAATTAATGTGCGAAACCAGTTCCTCTGCCAAAAGGGAGGAGTGATTACGATTTTCAAATCTAAGGGCGTCTGGTTCCATAATCCATCATTATTTGCAGCTTTTAAGAAAAAAGTGTATTCACCACCTTTAAGTTTAGTATAATTAGCAAATCTCCTGTCCGATGAAACCGTAATCCAATCCTCATCGACTCCTTCAAGTTTATAGGCATACCTGTTCTTGTCCTGCAAATTATAGCTCAAACCTGAGAATTCAAGAGAGAAGGTATTTTCCTTGTAGTTGAGCCTTATCTCCTTTGTTTCAGAAATGACTTTATTGAGAATTATCCTTCTTCCTGAAGGTTTGCCAGGTTCAACCGGATTATTGTATACTTTGAATTCAGTCAATACAGGTATTGGCTGGTTCTGATTATTGGCTATTTCCTTCGGATGGAAATAGTTGACTCCGTTCATACCTCCAAAATAAAGGGTACCATCTATTCCTTTCGAACAGGCTGACCAATAAAATTGATTGCTACGTAAGCCATCGGCTACAAAATAATTGCTAAACTTTTCCTTTTTACTATCAAATCTGGCTAATCCATAATCGGTGCTTAGCCAAAGATACTCATCCTCATCTTCAAGAATCCCGTAAATTACATTATTTGATAAACCCTGTTCCTGTGTATAATGAATAAACCGGATTTCTTCCTGAGGATCCCCGTTCCATATTACTTTGTTCAGTCCATTGCCATAGGTTCCAACCCAAATGCGTTTCTTTGAATCTTCGAAGAGTGAGATTACATAACTTTCGCTTAAAGAACCCGGATGCTCAGGATCGTTTTGTAAATAGATAATATTCCCACTATTGGACGATATTTCAACGTTATCAACCACTTCCGAAGGTATGAGGAATAATCCGTTACGTGTGCCCACCCATAAATTACCGTATGAATCGCGTAAAATGCATCCAACTTCCGTAACAGGAATCGAAAACCGGGGCTGGTTAAAAATATGAATAAAAGAATTCTTTTCAGGATGAAACAAATCGAGTCCCCCTTCGGTCCCCACCCAGATATTACCCTTATTATCTTCATAAATGGTTGATACAAAATTATTAATCAGGCTATTTGGATCGGATGCATCATGTTGAAAAGTGATGAATTCGCCATTCCCTTTACTCGATATCATCTTAGTAAATCCGCTTCCCCAGGTTCCTATCCAAAGGTTCTTTTTGTTATCTCTGCAAATTGAGGTTATAAAATCGCTGCTTAAAGAATTAGTTCGGTGCGGATCATTACTATAATAAAATGCTTTCCTTCTTCCTTTATCAATAAGATTCAACCCTCCGCCAGCTGTGCCGATCCACAGGTATTCGCTTTCATCAAGAATCGAATTTACTGTATTATGGTTCAATCGGATGGTATCGGCAGGTTCAGCTGCATAATACATAAATTGCTTTTGATAGATATTGAACTTATTAATGCCCCCTTTTTCGGTCCCAATCCATACGAGACCGGTTTTGTCACAATATATCGAGTTTACAAATTCATTATTCAAGCTCAGGTTAACTTTCCATTGTACAGGTAAGTGCTTAAAATTTTCGGCCTGCGTATCATAAATATTAAGACCCCCCAAAGTACCTATATAAAGATTCCCTTCCGGATCTTCACCAATATCGTTAATGTGAAAATGAGATAGACTATTCGGATCGTCACTATTACTTAGATACCGAATAAAATCTGATGTCCCTTCAATCCAGCGATTCAGGCCATACTGTGTACCTATCCAGATGGTTTGATGCGTGTCTTCATAAACACAGCGAATTTCATCAAATGAAATGCTTTGAACTCTAAACGGATCATTATTAAATATTGTGACTGTATTCAAATCTCTATTATATAGATTTAATCCATTGTTAGTTCCAATCCAAAGTCGACCTTTACTGTCTTCATAAATACTGCGAATTATGTCACTGCTGAGTTTGAGCGAATTGTTGGAAGATATGCTGAAATGCTCAAAATAATAGCTCTCATTAATCGAGTCGTAAATTACCCTATCCAGTCCCTGTCCATTAGTACCTACCCATACCGATCCGCTTTTATCGCAATAGACAGCATTTATCCAATTTCCTGCGAGACTTTGATTAGCGAGACTATCGTTATAAAAACAAAGAAAACAATCCTTAACAAAGTCCAGCATATTCAAACCATTTCGTGTACCAATCCACAGATTTCCCTTCCGATCCTCACAGATTGAATGAATAAAATTACTTGAGAGGGAATGTGCGTTATCCTGTTTCTTGTATATTTTAAAAGTATAGCCATCATATCGATTAAGCCCATTCCAGGTGCCAAACCACATAAAACCCCTGCTATCTTTAAGAATACAATCAATTGTATTTTGTGAAAGGCCATTTTCGGTGGTAATATATTCGATACGGTATACTTTATCGCCAACCTGCGTTTCGCAGTATACCTGCGGAATCGAAATAAATAGTAGTAGAAATATGGTGTCTATTAAAATCCTCATCTGTCAACTGTATATACGGTTGAAAAATATTGAAGAATATGAGTTCTCCGGTAAGCATCCTTCCCAAATACACCTGATGGCAAAATTAGATTATTTTTTAAAAGTATAATCTACTTTTAAAATTTATTGTCATATATTTTTCGTGGTTATTTTATAGGTTATGCCCGAGTTATTCCTCTGGCTCAATAGTAACTGGTGAAAACCTTACTGCCTGACCTCCACCGGGAGCCAGGTTTACAAAGAGTGTATCTTTCGATGTTACCGTCCTACTGCTGATCGCTACAGGTAGCGGATTTGTTTCCCAATTGGCTTCTTCACCATCGGCATAGATACCGGCTAAATAGCTCACCCCTTTCTCGAGAAAGTTAAGTACAAACTCAAAGTTTCGTGGAGCTTCGTCGGTAATACTACCCAGATACCAGTCGCCACTGTTACGGTCCTTCCGCACTATGGTTACATAATGGCCGATAGCACCGTTAAGTACCCTGGTTTCTTCCCAGTCGCAGGGCACATCCTTAATAAACTGAAATGCAGGATTGCCCTCATAGTTTTCAGGAAGATCGGCGGCCATCTGAAGCGGGCTATAAATAATTACATAGAACGCCAGTTGTTTGGCCAGTGTAGTGTTTACCCTGTTATTTGGCTTTGATGGTATTTCGATATCGAAAATACCGGGTGTATAATCCATAGGTCCGGCAAGTAGTCTGGTAAAAACCAGTGTGGGAATATGATTGGGAGGATTACCCCCGTCAGTTCCCCAGGCATCCCATTCAATACCCCGGGCACCTTCGCGGGTCATCAGGTTGGGCCATGTACGACGCAGCCCACAATCCTTTATAGGTTCGTGAACATCGAGCATGATATGGTATTTGGCCGCCAGTTCGACACTTTTCTGATAATGCCTGACTCCATATTGCCCATGATGCCATTCGCCATTGAACAGTTTTTTGCCTACATAGCCTGTTTTAACATAATGCACGCCCAGCTCTTCATAAAGCTGGTATGCAGCCTCCATTTGCGATTCATAGTTATCGATATGAGCGCTGGTTTCATGATGTCCAATAAGCCCGACACCCTTCTCTTCAGCATAAGCTGCTATTTTTGGAAGATCGAAATCGCGGTAGGGTTTTGTGAAATTGAAAATAGCACCATTGGCAATCCAGTCGCCATCCCAACCCCGGTTCCATCCCTCGACAAGAACACCGTTAAAACCATTTTCGGCAGCAAAATCGATATATTTCATAGTATTCCGTGTAGTAGCTCCGTGTTTGCGTCCCGAACCCCAGGTATATTTGCCAATATGCATACCCCACCATATACCCATATATTTCGCAGGTTTTATCCATGATATATCAGCAATTTTGCAGGTATCGTTCAAATTCAGAATCAGGTAATTGGTAACCAGGTCGCCGGGTTTTTCAGCTACCTGCAGGGTACGCCACGGGGTTAAGAAGGGAGTTTCGATATAGGCTTTTACGCCATTCTTCCAGGGTACCAGGTCGATAGCCAGTATATTGGTATCAACCGGATAAAGGGTATAACTTGGAAAATCGTATAAGGCAGCTTCATGAAAGCTCAGGAACAAACCATCGCGTGTTTCGATAGCCAGCGGAGTATGAGCCGTATCTATTCCGGAAACAGAGGTTTTCCGGTAGAGGTATTCATAGCGTTCAGGTTTGTAGGCTGGGATCCACCATGCCGAATCTCCCGCAGGCAATACAAAACGTGTTTTTTCCTCTATTATCTGGATCTGATCGAGAAATTCCTGCTCCGGAAATTCGTACCGAAAGCCCATGCCCCCGTTATACAAACGGAAAATAATATTCATTTTTCGCTCCGATCCCTCCTTTTCCTGCAAAAACAGTTTAAGTTCCTGATACTTATTTTCGATGGATTTTACCTCACCCCAGGGTTGTTCCCATGTTTCGCTAAAAGAACTGATTTTTTTGTCGATAAGAATAAAATTCGAATCGAATGGAGCGTGATTATCGAGTATAAAACCCAGTGATGATTCGAGCAAAACAGGTTTCCCATTAAGAGTCAGGGTGTAAACAGGTTTCCCGCTCTCGAGGCGAAAGATGAGTTGAAGCTTAAAATCGGGGGAATTGATGGCCAGTTCGTTCCATTCCTGTTTACAGGCAAAAAGAACCGGTACCAGAAGCAGTATAAAAAATGTACGTGAAATATGCATGATGGCTGGATATTATTTTCTTAGTGGAAATTTACTAAAAATATAAGCTATTGTCTACTGAAATTATCAAAAAGAAGAGCCGGCTGAATTCAACCGGCTCCCATTACTAATACCCTAACCCTTACCTGCTAAATCATGCAAAGTTTAAATGGCATGAAATCGCTTTTGAATTACACAGCACCATTAGCCAATGGCTGCTTGCTTTTACTGTATGTATGACAAATAATATGGTGTGAGCACGTATCCGGTCAACCAGTTAGACAGATCCGGTTATTATAAAAAGGATTCCTTTAGTATAGCAAACAGCACACCGAGCAACCTATAAACAGTTTTATTATAGACATATATAAATACAGGGAAATCATCATAGGTTATACAACTACTAAAACCTGCCCGCGAGTATATTTTATCCATTTTGTAATTTTATAAAGTAAATGACTATTGCCAATTGTTACGTTCGTTACATTTGTTTTCATTTTCTTATTAAGTACCCTCTGATAAAAAGAAATACATTATGGATCTGAAATTTTATTCTCCCGTTGTTTTTGTTAAAGATATAGGAGTAGCAAAAGAATTTTATACTGAAGTGCTCTGTCAGGAAATTGAACACGATTTTGGTACCAATATCGTTTTCAAATGCCGCTTGTCGATCTGGCAAATCAGTGAACAACATGAAATATCGGGTATCGCTGGCGATGCAGCAGAGGGCAAGACTTTCGAACTGTACTTCGAAACCAATAGTATCAAAGAAAGTGTTAAGCTTATTAAAGCCTCAGGAACTCAATTCTTTCACGATATTAAAACCGAACCCTGGGGACAAATGACTTTCAGGTTCTTCGATCCCGATGGCCATTTGATCGAGATTGGTGAAGCATTTGAAGTATTCGTACAACGAATCTATTCAGAAACCCGGTCGGTTGAAGAGACTGCAAAACGAACAGGGATTCCCGAAGAGACCATTGCAGGAATTGTAAATAAATAGTGAAGCAAATCCATTCGGAAAACCCTATCCCGAATAGTTATTTCAGACGGATGATATATGAGCCGGAGAAATCGTCCTAATTCAACAGAACCCCTCCCCTACGTGTGATTTCGTCGCGTATTAACTGGTTGCTTACCAGCTCCGGGTCGACAGTAAACACAGCTACTGAATCGTCGCGGGAGAGAACCAGTTTATCAATACCTTCGACCTGAAAGATAATACGCCATATTGAATCGGAGATAACACTGTCCTGTAAACCACCAACCTTAAACTTATAGGTAACCAACTCATTATCCTGTTCAACAGGAGTGGCTTCTTCACCGGATGATTTATCCTTCCTGTTACCTGAGCAGGCAACCACTAAGAGGGCTAAGCTTATTAAAATCCAAAACTTCTTCATAGCACCAATATTTGATTTTCGATACAAATTACATATTATAAACCTAAAAATAAAATCGCAATGCCACTCAGTAATAACATGGCTCCGGCCAGTGCATGTGTATAACGTTCCAATTTCTGTAATCGTATAAAATTTATCCCCTTTTCCAACAAGTAAACCAGTGTAAGCATGGTAGCTATAGTAACAATAGAGAATATGGCAGAAACAATAAGAGCTTCAGAAATACTCCCCCTCTCCTCCACCGCCGGATAAATAATAACAGGTATAAGTGGTTCACAGGGACCCAGGACAAAAATCACAAAAAGTACCCAAGGTGTAATGTTTGTCAGCTTCTCACTTTTATGAATATGATCGTGATTGTAGAAATGCTCGTGAGTATGTTCATGGGTAATTTTTCCATGCAAATGAACATGAGTATGCGGTTTCTTTTTGTAAGCCCTGTATAAACCCCAAAGCATGTAAATAAGGCCAAACAACGTAAAACCCCAGGCGGCCCAGTTGCCTCTGACACCTTCAATGTGTGTAAGCCTGGAAACTCCTATTCCCAGAGCAATACCTGCAAAACCAAGTACAATAGAACTCGATACATGGCCTATGCCGCAGAGCAATGTGATGAACAATGTTTTTCTCATTTTCCATTTCCGTGCTTTGGCCATAAAAACAAAGGGAATATAGTGATCGGGACCAAGGACAGTATGCACGAAACCAAGCGCCGCTCCTAATGCTGAAAAATAGAATATCTGTTGGGTTAACATCATGAAATCTCTTATTTGTATATATATCAGTATGGTACATTATTTTCCGATACCTTACTTCATTGTTGTGGTAATTCACCGAAGCTATCTTTCACCCGTATACTCCCACGCTGCGAAAATATATCCTTCACGCCGATAATTATCAGTAAAAATCCTTTTTTTTCTAAAAATTCGTACATCCCCTGAAAACAGCTATTTATGAATTTTACTTCAGCTAGCCGGATTGTTTTGTATTTTTCTGCAAAGAAATAGAATCGCCGGGTTTCGGTACACGAATCCGGATGTTTGTTAATCCATTTTGTTTTGCCAGCCTGCCGGCCCATTGTTGAAGTCTATTAGCATCCAGAATTTTCTCATTATAGTTTATCTCATCATATATTCCAAAGTAATGGATGAGAAACACTTCCGGGATGGGGATCAGGCTAAGGAAATCAAGTATGGTATGAGGTATTTCACTTGTATGATTCCAGTCCGATAGGAATTCATCACAATAGGATTTTACGAGCTTATCCTTGTCAAACATCAAATGAGGAGCAAGAAGATCGGAAATATCCACCGTCTCGAACCATTGCTGTAAGCGTGCACTTATTTTTTCTGATTCGGTTTTTTTGGCAAAGCTTATATGGTTCGATTCTGGATAAGGAAAGCGGTTGTTGGTATCGATAAATAAATCACCTGCTTGTGTAATGATAGGGATATCTTTTTTCCGCAGAAGAGGACAAAGCATGTCTGCCGTAATAAGGAGATTTTTAGTATTTGACCATTGAGTCTCAAAATAAAGCATACTGGCTCCCCATGCACCTTTTCCATGAAATACCGGGTATGGGGTGACATACAGCCCGGAAGTTTCATCGATGCATTGCTTTTGTCCGGGGAACAGCTCCACAAACCGAACATGCGGTTCGATATAGGAGTATGTATTCATCAGCATATTCCATACGCTACGCGTACAATAAACGGGCAGTTTACTCTTTGAATTTCTAAATTTGAAATGATGGCTCTGAACAATCCAGTTGATACCCAGCATATGGTCGGGGTGAGCATGAGTAAGGAAAATTGCATCGGGAATACGGTTTCCATGATTTAGCAGAAAAGGAACGGTATTATGTCCCGCATCGATGAGTATTTCCCATACTACAGATGTTTTTCTCTTGTCGGAATAGGCGATGAGAGAATAGGAAGCGCTTCCCATACCAGCAATATCCGATGGATCATAAAAAGCAGAAGGATGTTCCAGAAGCACCGGCCAGGCAGGAGCTGTCCCGTTTATTCTTAGTTGAAGATTCATTAATTTTTTCCTACTATTAAATTTGTTCGTGATTCAATCTAATATTCAAATAAGACAAATGTATTAATCTCCCTGAAGAAAGCTGATAAGTTCCTGGTAGAGCATCTGAACAGGAAGCCCCATGACATTATAAAACGATCCTTCAATCTCTTCAATCCCGATATACCCTATCCATTCCTGAATTCCGTATGCCCCGGCCTTATCGAGAGGCTTGTAGCTGGTGACATAATATTCAATTTCCTCAGGACTTAGTTTTCGAAATACAACCTTCGATTCGCTATAAAAAAGGTGCATCTTTTTTTCCGATCGTAAACAAACACCAGTAACCACTTCGTGCATGGAACCCGAAAGTGTGGAGAGAATTTTAATGGCATCGTTTAAATCCTCCGGTTTGCCAACCAACCTATCCTTGTGCCACACAATAGTATCGGCCGTGATAAGCAGGGTTTTATCCTTTAATAAATCGATATAATGATCGGATTTGCTCTGAGCAAGCCATACTGGAATTTCATTCATCTTCAAATGAGCCGGATGTCCTTCCGGAATATTATCCCTGACAATTACCTCAAACTTCAGATCCAGTCCCTCCAGTAAAAATTTCCTTCGCGGTGATTGCGATGCCAGAATAAGCCTGTGATCTTTTACTAGATTACTCAATAACATAGACGCATTTATAAATGATAGATGATATAATTCGCTACAGGACAGTAGAACAAGCCGGTAAGCATTACGAGTTTAATCATCTGACTCAGGGTATGATAATGCCTTTGGGTATTTGCCCAGAATACACCAAATGAAATCAGGGACAATGGCATTATGATCAGGAGCACAATATATATGAAGCTGAGCTTATCGGTTAAATAAAACATCAGGAAATAGAAAATCGGGATCAGGGTTATACCAATTATGCCGGCAACAATATACTTCGAAACCTGCATGCCCCAAACAATGGGAATGGTCTGGCGTCCAAAAACATAATCCCCTTCAAAATCTTCCATATCCTTTATTATTTCCCGGATTAGGTTTACGAGAAAGGCAAAACCTGCGTAGCTGCATATCCAAACAATCAGAAAGTCGAAATTCATACCAGCAGCCAGAGCATAAAGCTTATATTCTTTTACCAGCAAGGGGAATTCAAAAAGAAGCACCATTAAAGGTACAATCGCTACCAGTATAGATATTACAATATTGCCAACCAATATCTGTCGCTTATAAGTTGTAGAGTATAACCATAGCACTCCGCTTGCAAATAAAAAGATTACGGTAAGACTTAATCGACCTATATGATTAGCTACATATGCCCCAGCCACAATGCCAATTGCAGTAAAAAGAATATGAAAGAACATGGCATAGCGCCTTTTGATCAACCGACCGACAATAACTGTACCTGGCCGGTTTATAAGATCTGTTTTCCGATCGAAATAATCATTGATAATATACCCGGCAGCAGCAATCGATACTGTTGACAATACAAGCATGGCAAATTGGGAGATTCCAAGTTGTACCTTAAATCCTGAAACTGTCAGTAGTGGTTTTAAAATAAACCAACGAATGAAATACTGGGTCATAGCAATAATAACCAGGTTCGGAAACCTGATCAGTCGCATAAAGGCCAAAGCAATTTTTAACTGTTTTACCATTGGAACGATTCTTTACCAATCCATTTGTCTTGAACTCTTAATACCTGTTCAATTATATCACGCACACATCCCCTGCCTCCCCCTTTATCCGATATATACTTTGCAATTTGCTTTATTTCCATTGCCGCATCTTTCGGGCAAGCCGGAAGACCCACCTTTTCCATTATCTCATAATCGGGCAAATCGTCGCCCATATAAAGTGTTTCATCGTAAGTTAAACCATATTTCATTCGGAAATCTTCGTAGCTGTCTAATTTATTCGACGACCCCATATAAATATCAGTTACACCAAGTTTTCGGAAACGCAATGCCACTTCATCCGATTTTCCTCCTGTTATTATTCCCACCATAAATCCCATTTTAACACAATGCTGTACAGCATATCCGTCTTTAATATTAACCGCCCTGATAAATTCATCGCCGGGCAGAAGAAATACCTGTCCATCGGTAAATACTCCGTCGACATCGAAAGCAAATGCTTTTATCCGTGTAAATATAGTTTTGCAGTTTGACATAGACAGCTATTCATTTTTCAAATAATATGCAATAATACTATCTGTCAGCAATTTGTACAACTTTTGTAATTCGGGTTCCAAAGCCAGTAACTCCAGATGTTTTTGAATTATCTCCGTATCATTCCTCCGGGCCGGGCCGGTTTGCGCTTCACAGGGAGGTATTTGTTCGAGTTTTCGAAAGGTCTCACGTAGTAAGGGCTTTATTAACTCTTTATCAAGCCTGTACTTATCCATATAATCAAAAGTGCGGGCAACCAGGTGGTTGGTAAAGTTGTTAATAATTATACCGCTCAGATGCAAATTTCTTCGCTGTTGCGAAGATAATGACCAGATACTTGAGCTTAGTTTACCGGCAAAGTTTTTAATTGCTGAAAGGGTTATGTCGTCGGAAGCTTCAATACAAAGTGGGAGTTGCTCGAAATCAGTATGTAATCCTCTGGTCAGGGTTTGAAAAGGATATAAAACTCCAAAGTCAGTAACTTTTTTGGGGAACACATCCAAACCATGACTTCCCGAAGTATGAAGCAGAACGGCTCCGGCGGGATGAATCTGATGAAGAACATTTTTCAGAATTGAATCCTTGACGGCGACAATTATAAAATCACATTCGGGCGCTATGGCTCCGAAGTCAGTGGAGCTCGTGGTTTGAAGTTCTCCAGCCAACTCCTGTCCCGATGCTTGAGTGCGATTTATAACCCGGACAACCTGAATACCTGCCTTTAAGCAGGCATGTCCAAGATGCCAGGCAACATTACCTGCTCCAACCAGAACGATCCGGATAGGTATTTTATCGTCTTCTGTCAAACAAATACTATATAGTGAAAACCTTACGAAAATAAATAAAATAGAGCTATTAACAGGCGATCGGGTAATAAAAAAACCCGGCATTTAGCCGGGTTACATAGTAAAGTAGGGAATTATACTAATTTACTTTTCAGATCTGTCAGTTCCTGGCACTTTTCATACAGCTCCATCGATTCATAATGTGCTATAAGTTTATCAATAAAATCCATGTCGTTGAATTTTGGGTGTTTTTCATTGAATGTAACAACACCTTTCAGTGTCAGATCCAACACTTCAACATCATCGGAAATTGAATATATATCAACAACAGACAACGAATCATCAAGCACAGCGGTACCTTTATATTTTTCAAGGAAATTTATCAGAGTCAGTTGAATATTTATATAATCGTTATTTTCCTGTAATAGTGTTTTGTTGGCAACATAGTATTTTTCAAACTCATTTTTACGTTCGGGTGAATCAGGTTGAACGAGTAGTTCCTTAATTATCTTCTGATTATTATTTATCGCCTTCAGATTATTCTTGACCCTTTTCTTAAGGACATCTATTGTCTTCTGAAACATGTCACGCATCTTAGGAGTATTTTGCATTGAAATATGTTCAAAAATACAAATTAATCTTTCAGTAGATTTTCATTTTTGATAAACTGTTAATATTTATTAATAATTAATCGATAATTGGTTATATGCATACCAATATTGATTCAAATAGCCAAGCATTTTATTGGATACACTTATTTTAAATAAATTAT
>CAZMVE010000032.1:0-3868 GCA_964569585.1 uncultured Bacteroidales bacterium
CAATAACCTTTTGCCCTCTCTCGGTATAGGATCCATCAGGATTAGTAAGAAGAGCCCTGTTCTGATTTCCAATAAAAAATCCCGGAGCAATGGCATTTACCCTGATCTTGCCTTCAAATTTCATGGCCATTTCCATAGCCAGCCACATCGTAAAATTACTCACGGCCGCTTTGGCTGCCGAATACCCGACAACCCGGGTAACAGCCTGCATAGCAGCCATTGAAGAAATATTTATAATAATACCGCCGTCTTTTTGTTTGCTCATTGTTTTTCCGTAAACCATCGAAGGTATAACGGTACCGTTCAGATTAAGATCGGTCACTTTATGTAGGTCATTCAAATCGAGGTCAAAGATATTCTTGTTGGGTGGTATTGTTGCTCCTTCCATATTTCCACCGGCTGCATTGAGCAGGAAATCAATCTTACCGAATTTTTTAATCGCCTCATCACGCGATTTTTCGAGCGATGCTACATCAAGTACATTTGTGCCAATGCCAATTGCTTCGCAACCTATTTCTATTACACGGTCTGCAGCTTCTTCAGCTCTTTTTTTATCAAGGTCGGCGAAAACGATTTTTACTCCTGCCTTAGCGAGACCTTCACCTATGGCACCAGCTAAAACACCACCACCGCCGGTTAGAAGCGCTGTTTTCCCCTGTAAATTAAATAAGTCATCAAGATAAGTCATATACAACTCATGTATTAATTTCGATTCGTCGTTAGTCTATTTCCAATTCCTTTTTCACCTGAGCGACCAGATTCATTGCTTCTACAATATTTTTTCGAATAACCTCAAAATTCTTTTTGCTAATGGCTTCTTTCAAAAATAATTTTGATCCCATACCCACACACCAAACACCTACACTGAACCACTGCATTAAATTATCATATACAGGATCAACACCTCCGGTAGGCATAATGTTCGACCAAGGCATCGGACCTTTTATATTTTTAACAAACGCAGGACCTCCTATTTCTTTTGCTGGAAATATTTTTATCACTTCGGCACCTAACTCTTCTGCTTTTGAAATCTCACTTGCAGAGCCACAGCCGGGACACCAGAGTATTTTTCGACGATTACAAATACGAGCCATCTCTTCATTCAATACCGGTGAAACAATAAAGTTAGCTCCATTCTGAATATATAGGGCAGCCGTGATGGGATCAATAATCGAACCCGCTCCTATGATCATTCCGGGCATTTCTCGGATAGAAAACCTGACAAGTTCAGTAAAAACTTCATGGGCAAAGTCGCCACGATTGGTGAATTCGAATACTTTCATACCACCATCATAGCATGCCCTTACAATGTTTTTGCATACTTCAATGTCGGGATGATAAAAGACAGGAACTATACCTGTTTCTTTCATTGCTAAAGCGGCCTCTATTCTGCTGTACTGTGCCATTACATACAAGTTTTAATGAATATTGTAATTCTCCGGTATTATTGTAACAGTATAAAAATTAAAACCCGGATTTTCATAGAAAAAACATTTTGATAGTTTACAAAAATAGTAAAGTCTTTTAGTAGTGTTCATGAACCCTTTATAGAATTTAGTTAGGCATCACTGAATAAACAAAAAATAAGCTTAAAAATAAGTAAGATAAGTGCACTATCTGTGATCCCTGAAAATGAATAGTAGGACCTGATATACAATCACTTATATAAGAATAATTACTGAAGTTTAACTAATTAATTGCTCTATATAAGCAATTTCAGAGTTATAAGTATTTAATAAAATTTAGGAAATATTTTATTAAAACGATTCAAAATTTTTACAGATTATACGTTAATTTTGATAGAAATTTAAACAAGAATTATTCGAATTATTTTTTAAAAATCGTACCTTAATACTAATTATCCATAAATATTTGAGTTATGTCACGCACTTTTAAAAATCAACCCAAGGTTGATAAAATTAAGAGAGTTAAACAAAACCAAAACAGAAAAAATTCTTTTAAACGCACAGACTTTTACAATTTAAGCGATGATGAAGAATTGAGTTAATAAATAAAACAATTAATTGATATAATCACGAAGCCATGGTTACACAAAAAACAACAACAAAGAAAAAGAAAGCTCCTATCAAAAGAGTAAGCGCTGAAGATATTCGCTTACGCGCTGAGCAGATCTACAAAGTTCGGGTCAATAACGGAGGGCATGGAGATGCTTTATCCGATTGGTTACAAGCCGAAAAAGAACTTTCAGGCGTTCGCTAGTACTTAATTTTCTTCAAATAAGAAGTTCTATTCAAGAGTAAATCTTAATTTTTACAATTGATTAGATAGATTTGTTGTGCCCTATTTGTTCAATGCTAAATTATTCGCTGTATTATATGTTGCCTGAAATGATCAGGCTTATTTTGAATAACGATACCTTATAATCGATTAATAGTTTGAGTATCTGTTAAAGATCATTCATTTCTAACTCAAGAGCCTTGAGTGTTAGCGATACGTCGGCAAAAAGATAAATAGAGGATAGAATTATACCTCCTACGCTTAAAACAAGTAAAAGACTGCCAATTAAGTTCAAGTTAAGCGAAGTAATATTCATAACCAGTAATATGGGGATCATGAGACTGCTGGTTAATATACTGAAGGAGATACCTGCCATTGCAGATTTTAGATACCGGTTGCGCCGGTTAAGAATCGATAATTCTTTTTTAATGATTCCTTTTCTTGACGATTCAGCTGATCTGAATTCCCGAATTAATTGACGCGATCGATCAATTGTCCTGCTCAAACGGTTGGTAAGTGAAAGCAAAATCAATCCTACTCCTGATATTAATGCAACCGGGGTTATACTTGATTGTAAAAACTGAATGAATAATTTAGCTGGCTCCATATTCAACTTAAATCTGATTATTATCTGTATAACAAGGACTTATGAAGCGAATCCAAATTCTTTATAGTTTTAATTAAAAAAATTTGATCCGTCGCCTGTCATTAAAAATTCATTAATCCGATATAAAAATAATTGTTCAATCAATAAAGAATCGGCATAACCTTTGGATCAGATAACAGCATATCAGGATTACTGATTTTTATTTCATCAATTGCATCCTCTATTTGTTTTAGAGTACATGGCATAGTAGCAATTGAGAATGTCGCCCTGTCTGTCTTATGCCGGTTATGACTAACTGTATCGATATTAATATTTTGTTTTCCGATTGAAGTGGTTGTTAAACCGGTTATACCCGGAACATCAACAGTTACAAATGTTATGATATACGGAAACTTGAAATGTTTTGCATCAGTGATCTTGTACTGCTCTTTTTTCTCCTTTTCTTCAAAGGGTATCTTATCAGCATATCGTGCAGCAAATATTATATCACCTACAATGGAGCTTGCAGTTTCTGAAGAACCTGCACCCTCGCCTACCAGAATCTGGCGTCCGGCATATTTATTTATAAAACGAATAGCATTGGTTGCTCCATTTACTTCAGCAAGAAAATTAGAATTTTTAACTACCATCGGACTTACAGTAGCATAAATTTTACTATCTGTCTTTTGAGCAAAACAGATCAATTTCAACGTACTATCTATCTCGCGCGCAAAGTCGATATCTTCCTTTCTGATATTCTCAACTCCGGTGATCGATAGCTTATTCATCGGAATTTCAACTCCAAAAGCAAGCCTGATGAGAATTGCAAGTTTATGTCCGGCATCGTGACCATTGATATCCAGAGTTGGATCGGCTTCGGCATATCCGTTTTCCTGAGCAAGTTTCAATGCCTCATGAAAATCCATATCTTCCTTCTGCATCATCGAAAGAATATAATTGCTGGTGCCATTCAATATACCGGAAATCGATTCAATTTTATCGCCCGAAAAACTTTCTTTTATAGTTTTTATTACGGGAATAGCT
>CAZMVE010000032.1:3968-5629 GCA_964569585.1 uncultured Bacteroidales bacterium
AAATCTTTTCCACCTCCGCAAAAAACCGACGAAGGTAAATTGAAACGGTCAATGGCTGCTTTTGGATTTAGTTCAACTATTTTTGTAAGCTGTATTTTTCGTGATGAGCTGTGAATAAGCTCATCCTTTAATTCTGTAAGTATTTTAGCCACTCCACCACCAACAGTCCCACAACCCAGTATGGCAACGTTGAAATCTTTCATATAGGAAGAAATAAGGATTAATAATATTTTACGAAAATACTCGAAAAAATGATTACTGAAAATGATTGTTCCCTGAATTCAATATTCTTATGGATTATATGGTCCTCATTCTTTAATTAAAGTTCCAATATTACCGCTTCAATTTTTCAGCTTATCTATAAAAAATGAGTAATTCAATGCAACCAGTTTCGCATGTTGTTCGGGAGTATACGATGCAGCATGTCCTCCTTCTGTATTCTCAAACAGGTATACTTTAGCTCCCATAGCTTCCATTTTTGCTGTCATTTTTCTGGCATGACCCGGATGTACTCTGTCATCGCGTGTTGAAGTAAGAAACAGTACTTCTGGATATTTTCTTTCAGTAGTTAAATTTTGATAAGGAGAATATTTGCTAATATACTCCCATTCTTCAGGAATATCAGGGTTACCATATTCAGCGACCCAACTCTGACCTGCGAGAAGTTTGGAATATCTTTTCATATCGAGAAGCGGAACAATACAAACCACCGCATTGAACAATTCAGGTCGCTGTACCATCACTGCTCCCACTAATAATCCTCCGTTGCTTCCTCCTGTAATTCCAAGTTTTTGAGGCGATGTTATTTTTTGTACCTGAACAGCTTCAGCAACAGCAATAAAGTCGTCATATGAATTCTGCTTTTTCTCCAGAATGGCTGCATTATGCCAGTCGGGACCAAACTCTCCCCCACCCCTGATGTTAGCAATTACATATACTCCTCCCTCTTCAATCCAAAGTTTACCCAGAGAGATACTATAATAGGGTTTTTCAGAAACCTGAAATCCGCCATATCCATAAAGAATTGTAGGATTCTGACCATTATACTGCAAATCATTTTTACTGATTACAAAATAGGGAATCATGGTTCCATCTTTCGATTGAGCTTCATATTGGTTCACCCGACAGGAAGAGGCATCGAAATAGGATGGCAGGCTCATTACAAGGATTGGATCTTTTCCGTCGTTTTTATCGATATATAGGGTTGTGGGCTGAATAAATGACTCATAGGTAACAAAGTACTCAGGATGCAACCTATTAATATCAACAATTTCAATGGAGCCAGAAGGAGGGTAATTAACTTTCTCCTGCTTCCAAATCCCATCCTGAATAGTATATTTTAAAACCACACTTTTAATATTGTCCAGCGTATTCAGAATTATACTATTGCTTGTAGCAAAAATACCTTCAACTGACGTACGATCGTTTCCTTTAAATAACACATCATGTGTCAGAATGCCCCCTTTAAGATCATTAAGTTTAATACTGACCACGCTTCCCTTTTCAATAATACCGTCAGTAGTATTCCAGTTGCTAAAGGGGCATACAATGAAATTATCGTCGAGTAAATTAAAGTAGAAGTCCTCAGGCAACGGTAATTTTACTAGGCATGTATCGTCAATATAATACAGCTCTTTATTAAAGAAGTTAGTATAGTGCAG
>CAZMVE010000032.1:5729-24737 GCA_964569585.1 uncultured Bacteroidales bacterium
AGGAGCAAACTGAATACCTTTAAAAACCCAATTAATGCTATCGTTTACCGACAAACTATCGAGGTCAAGTATTAATTCCCAGTTCTTTTCCTTTAAAAGTAACCTACTTACAGGAATTCTCCGGATAATACCACGCGGATTATTCTCATCCTGCCAAAAATTGTAGATGTAGTCTCCCTGCCTTAGCGGATAAACCAATAAATCACTAGATGTCAGAATTTCATATACGTAGTCATATCGCTCCTGATAGCCATCAATATTCGTAATGTACTGAAGTGTTGTTTTATTGTGTTCTGTGACCCAGGCTAATTGGTTTTCTCCTTCAACATCCTCTAACCATTGAAATGGGTCATCTATAGATTGGGCGTTTGAAAGTGATACAGATAATAGTATTACTACTATCGGTCCGAACAGATTTTTTTTCCAGAAATGATTATTGATTGTATTCATAATGTTAAACTTCTTGATATTCAAATATATAATTTTCATCAAAGATTTTTAAGTATGACTAGCCTTATAATATTAAAATATTAACCTACAACCTGATAAATATAGATAATTCGTAGCAGAAAAAAGTTATACGAAAATGCCCGGTATTCAAACAATCTTGAAAAGAAAAAATATTTCATCTGTAAGGTTCGATTATAATACTTTATTCTATAATTTTCCCTATATTTAAGTAACTGTAAATTTGTTAGTTGGATATGATAAGAACTGTATTTTTATTAATAATTCTCTATGTAACACTCCATGTCTTTCCTCAAGCTAATCCGTTGCTCTTTAAATCGATAACTGTTGAGGATGGAATTTCACATAATTATGTCAGATGTATCGTTCAGGATAACAAAGGATTTGTTTGGTTAGGAACATACAGCGGTTTAAATAGGTATGATGGCTATGAAATAAAAGTATATAACTATAATTTTAACGATTCAGGTAGTATTCTGAACAACATCATTCGATCTTTATGCATTGATAGCAAAGGGAGATTATGGATCGGCACACAGAAAGGATTGAGTTTATATAACCGGGAAAAGGATGCTTTTATCAACTTAAATGTAGACTATGGGCGTAGTCTTCAACCATTTGATATTCTGGATATATGCGAAGATCGTTTTGGCAATTTATGGCTTGGAACTTCTGAAGAAGGTCTCATTCAGTATGATTATATCGGAGATGAATATATTCAATATAAACATAATAATCAGGATTCGGCTAGTATCAGCAACAATACAATCAGAAAATTATTTGAAGATAGTAATGATAATTTCTGGATTGCAACTCAAGGAGGTGGCCTGAACATCTTTAATTATAATAACAAAAACTTCAGACACATTTTTCACGATAGGAATGATCCACAAAGCCTTATTGGGAACAGTATTTTTGCTATTACAGAAGATAACCGGGGTACCATCTGGTTTGCGTGTTTTAATAATGGACTTTCCTCCATATCCAAAGACGAAATTGATAAACAAATTTTTACTAATTATCAATATGATAAGGATTTAGTAAATACCTTATGTGATAAATCAGTACGAGCACTGTTTGCCGATAAAAATGAAGGAATATGGATTGGGACGGAGGAGAAAGGGCTCGATTTTTATAATTTGATCGAAAGAAAATTTCATCATTATGAACATAACATTAGCGATCCATATAGTCTTCGAAATAATTCAGTTTATGCAATTTTCCAGGATCATATTGGAAATATATGGATTGGGACATATTTAGGTGGGGTTAACATTACTCATTTACCCAACAATGCCTTTAAAATCATTCAAAATGTCGAAGACGATAACAATAGCCTGAAAAATAACAACGTTTGGGAATTTCAAGAAGATAAGGAGGGATTCATCTGGATTGCCACTGATGGAGGGGGTTTGAATCGATATGATCCTAAAACAGGCAAATTTATAACTTATAATACAAACAATACTAATTTAAATACTGACGCCATACTTTCAGTTTTTATCGATTCACATGATGATATCAGTATTGGTACTTGGAATGGCGGATTCAGTCTATTTGATAAAAATACTTCATCTTTTCAAACATATACTTCAGAAAATTCGAAACTATCCGATAATAAAGTATTTGATATTACGGAGGATCATGAAGGTAACTACTGGCTAGCCACTCATAATGGCCTTATCAAAGTAAACAAGAAAACCGGAATCATTCGAGTTTATAATCCTGAAAACAGTGACCTGATTTTTCATCAAATGGAAGTGATCAAAACCGATATTTATGGGAATATCCTTATCGGCAATGTTTTAGGTTTTATCATTTTTGATCCTAAAACTGAAAAGTTTATTAATTATACTCACGATCCGTCGAATGAAGAAAGCATTTCGGATAATTTCATTACCTCAATCTTTGAAGAAGACAGTGTGACTATTTGGATTTCTACAACAAATGGTCTTAATAAGCTTAATAGAAAAACAAACCTGATAACCCGATACAATAAAAATGATGGATTGCCTTCCAACTTAATATTTGGTATTGAGAAAGATGAAAACGGATGTTATTGGATAAGTACTAACAATGGCCTTTCCTGGTTTGATCCACTGACAGGATACTTTAGTAACTTTTATAAAGAAGATGGCCTTCAGAATAATACTTTTATTAAAAAGAGTCATCTGAAATCGAAGGAGGGATTTATGTATTTTGGGGGTATCAACGGATTTAATGTCTTTCATCCTGATGAAATTATTATTGACACTAATCATGCTGAATTGGTAATTACTGAATTGCTAATCTCAAGCAAACCAGTCGAAATTGGAGTTTATAATTCTCCATTGGAAAAGGATATCAGTGTTACTGAAATGATCCGATTAACTTATAAGCAACCTGTATTCAGTTTAAAGTATGCCTTACTTGAGTACCGCTATCCGGAAAGAGTGCAATATTCCTATATGCTTGAAAACTTCGAAGACGATTGGAATAATGTTGGCTCTCTCCGAATTGCCACTTATACAAATTTAGATCCGGGTGAATATATTTTCAGAGTTAAAGGTTATCGCATCGATAATAAACAAATGGTGAGCAGTACATCAATCAAAATAGTGATTTTGCCCCCTTGGTGGAATACTTTTATATTTAGGCTATTAGTGATATTCAGCATCATAACTTTTAGTATATCATATTATCGTCATAGGGTAAATCAATTAAAGAAACAGAAACAAACATTAGAGCAGGAAGTGAAAACAAGAACTCATGAATTGAGTCAAACAAATGAAAAATTGGTAGAGAAGCAGAAGGAGTTAAGCGATGCTAATATTCTATTAGAAGAAAACCAGGATGAAATTTTAATCCAGAATGAAGAGTTGGAGAAACATCGAAATCATTTAGAATATCTAATCAGGGAACGAACTATAGAACTTGAAGCTGCAAAAATCAAAGCTGAAGAATCTGACAAACTTAAATCTGCTTTTCTGGCCAATATGAGCCACGAAATTAGAACGCCAATGAATGCAATAGTTGGATTTTCTTCACTTCTCGATTCAACGCCGTTGAGTGATGACGAACGGAAAACTTACATCGAATTTTTGAATAATAATTGTGAAATTTTGACAGTATTGATAAATGATATTATCGATATTTCGTTGATTGAATCAAACCAGGTTCAAATTATAAAATCACCATTCCATATTGATCCCATACTTATTCAATTATTGGAATATTCAAAACTTAAAAACACTAAGAATATTTCAATAAGTATGAATAATAAACCTGATGATTTGCAACTTATTCTAGATAATAACCATATCAGATTCAAACAAATATTCTCAAATCTTTTAAGCAATGCTTTAAAGTATACAGATAAGGGATTTATTAAATTTGGTTATGAAATTCAGAACGACACTGTAAAATTTTATGTATCGGATTCTGGAATTGGTATTCCAAAATCGGATTTCAATAGGGTATTCAATCACTTTCAGAAAATCGAAAAGCCCGATACTAAAATTTACAGGGGAATTGGTATTGGTTTATCAATTTGCAAAAGACTTCTTGAATTAATGGGTGGGACTATCTGGCTTGAATCAGAACAGGATCGCGGTTCAACATTTTTCTTTACTCTTCCTTTTGATAAAAACCTGGTTGAATACCCGCAAAAATCAGAAAAGAAAGAACCCCGTTTAAAACTTGAACTTTCGAATAAAAAAATACTCATTGCTGAAGATGATCCGACTAACTATATTCTGCTCAAAAAGCTTCTTGAACCTACAGAAGCAGAGATTATATGGGCAAAGAATGGAATTGAAGCGATAGAAGCTGTAGAAAAAATTATTGATCCTGAGAATTTAATAATACTAATGGATATAAAAATGCCCTTACTGAATGGTATTGAGGCCTTACATAATATCAGAAAGAATCATAAAGATATTCCTATTATTGCAGTAACTGCATATGCGCATGAGAATGACAAAATAGAGATTTTAAAAAACAATTTCAGTGGTTATATTTCGAAACCGATAGAAGTCAATCAATTAATCGGATTAATAAAAGATATTCTGGAAAAATAGTTATTGTTTTCGGTCGCTTTATTGCAGAAAATAGTCCCTCTTCTTTTTTTATTAGAATTAACTTTTTCAAACCAAAACATCATACGGGAATATAGGGCTCATAAATTAACCGGCCGGAAGCAATTTTAAAATATTGCTCATAAAGCGAACGAGTACACATCCATACAGCATTTCCCCTAAAAACGGTTTGTAACATCTTTTTATCTGAACGGAAGTTAAACTCATATTTACGACACTGAAATTTACAGGGTTCATCAGTAGGGTGAGATTCCTTTCCGGGTTGAGTATAAGCAGCTATAACACAACTTCGGCTACTGGTTATATAGGTCCATGGCCAATAAAAGTCGACCGGGAAACCCCATTTCTTTAATATTTTAGGATCTAAACCTTGCGTTAAAACATCAATCGCCACTCTTTCTACACCCTTCCCTTTTAAGAAATCCTGGAAAACTGGTAATTCGAGCGCTGCTGCCTGTAATGCCTCAGCCTGGTTTTTTTCTACTCTCTTCAGGTTAGGAATTTCAATATTTGCAATATCAAAGCCCGAAATTGAAAAACGCGGATCGCGTTTCATTTTAATCAATAATCTGCCTAAAACCGGCTTCAAATTTTGATATTCTGTATTAATTAAATGAAGAACACCGAAATCGTTAACCAGCACTTCCGTATCAGAAGTTTCCTGGTTCAGGTATTCAAACAGCTTTTTCAAGCGTTCCATACCTTTTGGGCCGACATAGGGAGTTACCAATGTAAACTGGTATTCGTTATTTTGACAGAATTCGACAGCCTGCTGTACATGTTTAAGGGTTGGAATAAGATTCTCACAAGTTTCTTGTCCGAAATAAATACCGTCTATGTTATCAATATAATTAAGGCCCAAATACTTATACATATAGTCATTAAGAGTAGTAAGTGCTAACTGGTTCATTAGCAGGCTCTCGTCTAAAATTTCAACATATTCCGGTTCAGGTTTTGATATTATTTTAAGAGTATCTTCAAGATTTATAATATGTTCGATACGACTCAGGTATATATAGAGACTGAACTGATTCTTCATTATGCGATATTATTTGGGATAGGGATAATCATAGTAACAATTTGGACCGGAACAAAAATTAGGACTGCTCATCAGATCCTGACAATATTTAGGAGATGCATTTGGCTGATCAATTACTTTTTTAGCGATCTCTGTTATAGCAATATTTCCTCTGAAATCCTGGCCACGAAGCGGAAGTTTAACGGCTTCTATTCCCCATTCCTTAAATTTTTGAAAGGCACAAAGGCCACATTTATTTAAACTTGCCAAAACATGCAATTTATTAACTTCCTGTACCGACATTTTGACCTTTGGATGTTTTACGAGGTATTCATTGCGCATGAGTTCCACCTCAGCTTTGATTTCAGCTAGCCTGCGATAGAATGTACCAACACCTTCACTGGCTATCTCCTTCTTCCAGTTGGTATCAAATAATAAGGGTTTCATTTCTCGGAATTCAAACATGGGAGATTGACAGAAACATTTATTGGAGGGGCCGTGCCAGGTAAAACAAAATTCATCGTTAAAAACACAATATGCAGCCATTCCGAATACTTCGAGACGTATTTTATTTTCAGAGGCATAGGCTGATATTTTCTCAATCTCACTAATAGTCAATTTCCGAGGGAGGATAAACCTCCCGATATTTTCAAAATTATCGCGGAAAAACCGTAATGTTTCAATATTGTTACTGCCCCCGCCAATACTAACATTCATTACCTGGTTAAATCCATTCTTCTGAAGCTCAAGAAGCATCCCCACATTGCTGACAATAAATCCGTCAAAATCAATATCGCTAATACTCTCGAGAATACGAAGCAATAACTTTGTTTGTTGGGTATTATACTCATGGGCATTTACCGTTAGGTACACTTTTTTATTCTGCCCGTGTATAAGCTCTACTACATTCGAGAGATCACTCTTCGAACGGTATTGATAATTGGCTGTTTCACGTCGATTACTCGATAGCTCCCAACCATATTCATCGCTCCATTCTTTTGGAATGTATCCCACAAAAAACTCATCGACCCCAGCCTCAGCATATCCTTGTATTTCTTGAGGTTGATGCGCATTACTTATTCCTGCAATTATTCTCATCGTTTTAATCGTTTATAAAAAACATTCAAATATACCAACTATTTCTCCTTTATGGTATTAAAATTACAATGTTCTTAACTCGCTTTTTCCCGAAATGATCATTAGTCCGACAATGGTAATAAGACCATTAATTAAGAGTAATTCATAGCTCGAATGATAATTTATTATCAAAGATTCAAGTGCGAGTTTTGTACCGTATGTAAGTAATGGTGATAAGATGGCTATCAGCGGCACCCAAACATCAACAATTTTGCGTTTTGAAAAAATACCAAAAGCAAATAATCCGAGCAGAGGTCCATAAGTATATCCTGCTGCCGTAAACAGTGAGCTTATAACCGCTTCATTATTCATTATACGAAATACGAAAATAATGATCCCCACCATTATTGACATAAAGATATGGACAGTCCATCGGACTTTTTTTAACCTTGCTTCAGGAAGGTTTCCTGCTCCTAAAATATCGATGGTAAACGAAGTAGTAAGAGCAGTGAGAGCCGAATCGGCACTGGAATATGCCGCAGCTACTAGCCCAAGAATAAAAACTATACCAATAAACGTAGGTAAAGTACCTCCGGTGGCAATAAGTGGGAATAGATCGTCGGAACGCTCAGGAATACCTATCCCGTGAGTTTGTGAATATATTATCAATAAGGCACCTAAAGAAAGGAAAAGTAAGTTAACAGGTACAAGAAGACTGCTGTACCAATACATATTTTTTTGAGCATCTCGTAAACTGCGACAACTTAAATTCTTTTGCATCATGTCCTGATCCAGCCCCGTCATAACTATAGTAATAAATGCCCCACTAAGAAATTGTTTGATAAAAAAAGACCCTTTATGCCAATCGTGAAAATTGAATAGGGTTGTTGTTTCACTCGATTTCAATGTTGTTACCAGGCCTTTAATATCGAGATCCATTGATTTACTAACCATGATTAATGTTAATATTACTGCCAGTAACATAAATAAAGTCTGCAATGTATCAGTCCATACAATGGTTTTGATACCTCCGCGAAATGTATAGAGATAGATAAACAAAAGTGTTATGATAATAGTGAATGCGAAATGTATGTGCAATTTATCAAAGATGGTAATTTGAAGAACGTTTGCCACTATAAATAACCTGAATGAGGAACCAATGAGCCGGGATAGCAGAAAAAACGATGCTCCTGTTTTATAACTTACCGTTCCAAAACGGCCCTGCAGAAAAGTATATATTGAAGTAAGATTGAGCCTGTAGTAAATGGGAAGCAAAACATGAATTATTGTCGCATAGCCCAGAAGGTACCCAAACACTATTTGCATATAGTAAAACTTACTGGTTAGTACCCATCCGGGTACCGAAATAAAAGTCACCCCCGATAATGAGGCTCCGATCATCCCAAACGAAACAAGATACCATGATGACTGCCGGTTACCAACAAAAAAAGTATTGCTATCAGCATTACGGGAGGTTTTCAGACTTATGATAAATAATATAACAAAATAAGAAAGGATTACTCCTATGATGAGATAGGGATTCATTTGTAATTATTAATTAATGTTAAATCATTTATGGCTTCTAAGTTGTCCTTTGATTGCAATGATAGTAATTTTGCTTCAGAACAGATACCAAGAATATGACACAAGCTAATTACCCTTCCAAACTTCTTGCCGATGCCGTATCACAATTTTCAAAATTACCGGGTATTGGTGAACGAACAGCACTTCGACTTGTATTGTATCTTATGAGACTTGGAAAAGAAGAGGCTACGAGCTTTACAAGTGCTCTGAATTCTTTTTTCGAACATATTAAATTCTGCCCGGTATGCTATAATATATCCGATAGTGACACATGCAGTATTTGTTCGGCTTTAAACCGCGACAGATCGACCATTTGTGTTATTGAAAATATTAAAGATCTTATGGCAATAGAAAGTACACATCAATATAACGGATTATACCACGTATTGGGAGGAATTATATCACCCATGGAAGGAATCGGTCCAAACGATCTTAATATCCAATCTTTGATCGGAAGAATCAGAGATGACAAGATCAGTGAGATTATTCTTGCTTTGAGTGCCACAATGGAGGGGGATACCACTAATTATTACCTGTATAGAAAGCTGAAAGAATATAATATTAAGATTTCTATGATAGCACGTGGCGTTGCATTTGGCGATGAACTTGAATATACCAATGAAGTAACATTGGGGAGATCGATTGTAAACAGGGTTCCCTTCGTATACTCCGATTCACAAAATGAAAAATAGATTTATTTAAACTTATCTCTATTCGCCCTAAGGGCAACAGCTGCACCAATGATACCAGCTTCATTTTTGGTTTCGGCCATAACAATTTTAGAATTTAATTTAATATGACCGATAAATCGTTCTTTCTTCTTACTAATACCGCCACCAATAATAATTAGTTCGGGCCAAAATAACTGCTCCATTTCCTGAAGATAAATATTGAAACGTTTTGCCCATGAATCCCAGTCTAAATTATCTCTTTTCCGGGCGGCATCCGATGTAAATTCTTCAGCTTCAGCTCCCGATTTCAATGTAATATGACCCAATTCGGTATTGGGAACCAATTTACCTTTCGAGAACAGAACCGTACCAATACCTGTACCTACCGTCAACAAAAGAACGGACCCTTTTTTACCCTTGCCAACCCCAAATTTCATTTCCGCCATTCCGGCTGCGTCTGCATCATTCAGCACATAAGTAAGTAAATTTGTTTTTTTAGTTATTAATTCATCAGCATTAATGCCAATCCAGGATTTATCGATATTAGATGCTGTTTTTACAATACCGTTTTGAACAACTGCCGGAAACGCCAAACCAATAGGTCCCTTCCATTTAAAATGATCCACTATTAATTTAATTATTTTTGCAACACTATCGGGTGTTGCTGGTTCAGGTGTTGGAATTCTGTAACGTTCGCCTAATAATTCGCCTGTTTTAGCATCTACCGGCGCTCCTTTAATACCCGATCCTCCAAAATCAATTCCAAGGATTTTTCTAAATTTCATATGCTTAAAGCAATGTTAATAACAAAGAAAATAAAAACCTGAAAGAAAACTCTGAAATATTACAAAAAGAAGTCTACAACGAATGTTAAAAATTTCAGTGAGATGAACTGTGGTTATTTGTTAACTTTGTATCATAAAAACTGAATCAAACCGCTTTATGGAAAAATATCTCCTCCAAATACTTGAGAGTAACAACAGAGTCATCGTTCCCGAATTCGGGGCTTTTATCATTAAGCAGAAAAATCCTCTAACCATCATTTTTAATGAATTTTTGCAATACAATGATGGTATGCTTGTCGATGCTATTTCGAAAAAGGAAGGTATCGACCGGGACTCAGCAAAGAAAAAGATTGACGAATTTATCGTTAAACTGAATTCCGAACTGGAGAGTGCGGGACAATATGTTCTGCCAGGTATCGGGGTAGTTACAAAAGGTACTTCAGGAAAGATCTCTCTTGAAAAAGAAGAGTCTAAAATAACAGGTAAAAAGGAATCCAAACCTGTGGAATCCTCCGAAAAAAAACCAGCTCAAACTAAAGAAACAAAAAAAACAACTCCAAAGAAAACATTAGATATAAAAGAGGAGACAATTGAGATTGTTAAAGAGAAACCAAAGGAAGAAGAAAAACCGAAAATCGTTAAAGAGATTCCCAAGCCTGAAGAAAAAGTAGCAGAAGAAGAAAAACCAAAAATAGTAAAAGAAACTCCTAAACCTGAAGAGAAAATACCAGAAGCAGAAAAACCAAAAGTAACTGCTGAACCTGAGATAAAACCTAAAAAAATTGTAGAGGAAAGAAAGGTAGAGAAACAAATTTATGAAACAAAATCTGCTTTTGCGAGCACACCTAAGTCTAAGGGCAATAAACGTAGCAAAACAAGATTAATCATCTGGCTTATTTTAATAGTTATTATCAATGGTATACTTATAGGATATTTCTTCTACAGCGAGGAACTTTCAGCTCTGTTCAATAAACAACCAAAAGATTTTATTGAAGTTGAAACACAACCGGAAGATCAACTTCAGCCAGAGATTGAACCTTCCGAAGAGATTTACAAGGATATGACTACTGAGGAAATTGAAGAAGAGCCCGTCCAAAAGGTCGAAAATTTTAGAACTCCAGTTCAAAGCGGTACCCGATACTATGTTGTTGCAGGAGTTTTTGGTGACGAAAACAATGCCGATAACCTGGTAATTGAACTGCGAAAAAAAGGCTATAACGCTGAAAAATTTGGCAAAATCGGCAGTCTGCATGCTGTAAGCTATAATGTATATCAAACAAAAGCCGAAGCCGACCGGGAATTGCACAAAATACAAAACGAAGTAGATCCCGAAGCCTGGATCAAAGAAGTAAAATAATCAGTATTTTTTCTTTTTAAGGATAAACCCTGTATGCTTACCTATACATACCGGATTTATTTTTTCACAGGTTATCTTTCTTTTTTACAACCTTTCAGGAACCATATCGGATTATTCAGGAGAAAATTCCATAGTAAATTCCGCATTTGTCTTTACTTCATCAGAATTAAAATAATCAGCATGGTACTCTCCATTTACATACATTTTTGTTTGATCGCAATAAAATTTACTTGACGGAATACCTGATGTCCCTGTTGGGATAACAGAAATACAGTTACTCCAATCATTCAGGTCGTATATACTCCGGTGCGACGATCCATGCTCCACAGCCTTTGGTTCAAAGTAAGGGTATTTATAGGGTGATACCGTATGAAAACTGCCTCCTAACCGGAAAGGGCCCTGATTTAGGTCGAAAATCTTGTCAATTAGTTTGACCTTAGCAATAGGATGGGAAAGGGTTATCTGATGAATATCCCCCCATTTCCAATCTGACACTTCAGTGCCATACTGACTGATCAGAGTATCCATCGTATGTCTAAAACTTGCTGCCACAACTTCCGCCAGTCCTTCTTTCTCTTCAGTTGTTATATCATCGAGCCAAAGCGAATTTTTATGTGATAACAGACCATACATAGCAATTCTTGGTAAATGACTTATATCCAGAAACCTTTTAAAAAGGTCATCACCCATTTCATCTTCATAAGTTGAGATAAGGTATTGAAATGCCCAGAACTCCGCTATTAAAGCTTCAGGACTTTCTGCACTCAAATCATAGTCCCACTTCTTCAGCATGTCAAGTGCAGCTTTTTCTGTTTCAGTCCAATTGGTACCGTCTTCCATAACAGGCAATAAAGTAGTAAGAAATAAGGAAGAAAATTTTGAATGCTGGTCATTTTGCATCCGTTTAAAATCCTGAATCGAAAATATATCTTGTCCGTCCAGCATTTCATGAATACGATCCATTCTGTAGGGCATATCGTACCAGGTACCGATATGATATGGATAGGTACTATCGACCGTTCGGTTATTGGCAGAGGATACATATCCCCTGGCCGGATTGTACTCATAAGGCAGCTCATCGAAAGGAACCATTCCTTTCCAGTCATATTCATCAGTCCATCCCGGCAGCACTGCCCAAATCTTATCGCGCTGGCGGATGGGTACACCGGCACAACAGTACAGCCCGATATTCCCCTGTTTATCGGCATAAACAATGTTCTGGCTGATGGATATAAACGAAGAAAATGCATTCCTGAAATCGTTCCAATTGTTGGCCCTGTTAGTAAGATAAACTGAACGCATCTCATTACTTTTCTCACCACCTACCCAGCGGATGGTCAGTACCCTGTCGGTAATTTTTTTAATGCCCGATACCACGGGTCCGCGATGGTTGGTACGGTAATTACATTTAACTTCTTTACCACTCTTGCTGCGTATTATTTCCTCGTGAATTATAAAGTTTTTCCATTCACCATTAAACATATATTGATTGGTGTCATCCGGATTAATTTTTTCTTCATAATAATCGAGATTATCGACATAAGTGTTTGTCATGCCCCAGGCAATGGAGTCGTTATGCCCAACAATAATCATGGGTTGACCCGGCAATAATAATCCTTCTACATTCAGTTTTCCATCGACTACCTGGTGGATCTGATACCATATTCCCGGGATACCAAAACCGAGGTGCATATCATTTGCCAGCAAAGGTTCCCCAGTATTACTCTTTTCTCCTGAAACTGCCCAGTTATTGCTCCCTGAAAAAATATCCAGACCCATTTCTTCCAGACGATTGAGCATCTGTAGTTTGTTTTCAGAAAGCAGTTCAGAGTTTTTACGGTATACATAAGTCTTTTGTATATCCATTTCCGGCAATAATTCAGTGAAATGAGCGCTGTCGACTTTCCCTGCAAGTTCCTCCAATAATAACTCACTCCAACCAGATTTCAGGTCCCAGGCCATATAGCCGATCAGGTTTAATGAATGAACAGGTTCCCACGGATCGGGTTGATAGCCCAACAGAGTAAATTCCAGGGGAAAGTTCCCATTGTTATCTTCTATATACCTATTAACACCTTCAGAGAAAGCTATTAAAGCCGATGTTATGTTACTGTCTCCTTCTGCAAAAAGGTTTTCTGATTTTTCCTTAAAAGCTAAGGATCTGAGCAATAAGTCGGTTTCGATGAAATCATCGCCAAATATCTCGGACAGGCGCCCTAATGTAACCCTGCGCAACAGATCCATCTGCCACAACCGGTCTTGTGAAAGTAAATATCCGGTTACCATGTAAAGGTCGTGTTCATTCTGAGCGTATATATGGGGTATCGCATAGGAATCGCGGTAGACAGTCACCGGCTGAACCAGGCCAGGTAATGATATCTGCTGGTTGTAATCAGGTAATCCTTTCCTGGCTACCCTATGAACAAAGAAAAATGCTGTTATGAGGATTACCGCAACAACGATCAATGTGATAATGGCTGTTCTTTTAAAGGTTTTCATGATGATCTGGTATAAGGGTTAATTAAGTTTTTTATATTCAAATGAGAGATTAGAATTGTATAAAAGTACAAAAGCCATACGAGTTCACAAATAGTTTAAAATGTTTAACTGTGCTCTGACAACCAATTATTCGACACACGATACAATTGCTTCAAATATACATTATCCTAAACTGAGTTTAATCCTGCCTTTTCGTATACATTTCTATTATAGCGTGACATTGATCAGGTTTTTATTTCCCTCTAAACTTTTTATTTTTGTCTCTTCAGCGTTTGACTATTTAAGCAAAAGAATATGCAATACAGAAAAATGGGTGCTCTGGACTGGGAAGTCTCTGCATTAGGATTCGGTGCAATGCGCTTACCTGTAAAAAATTCATGGAACAATATAGATGAGGCGAAAGCCGGTGAAATGCTCCGGTATGCTATCGACCATGGAGTAAATTACGTCGACACTGCGTGGTCATACCACGATGGCAGTTCAGAAGTTTTCCTGGGTAAAGTATTAAAAAACGGATACCGCGAAAAAGTGAAATTGGTTACCAAATCGCCCGTATGGCTGGTCGATTCGTGCGCTACTTTTCACTCCTACTTTGATAACCAACTCAAGAAGCTGGATACGGAATATCTTGATGTTTATCTGTTTCATGGATTAAACAACGAAAAATGGGAGAAAGTCAAACGATTACACCTTCTTAATGAAATGGACGCGTTGAAATCAGATGGTAAGATCCAACATATAGGATTCTCTTTTCATGGCTCCTTGGAAACCTTTAAAAAGATTATTGACGCATATCACTGGGATGTAACTATGATACAGTTTAACTATTTAGATACTGACTTTCAGGCTACCGTAAACGGGCTTGATTATGCCTGGTCGAAAAATATTGCTGTGGTAATTATGGAACCTCTGAGGGGAGGAAAATTGAGTCAATCCAGTACAGAAATTGATGCTATTCTTCAGCAGGCATCTATAAAGAGGACTCCTACCGAATGGGCATTGCGGTTTGTCTGGAACCATCCGGGAGTGGCAACCGTATTAAGCGGCATGGGAAACTTCGAACAGGTTAAAGAAAATATTGGATATGCATCTGAGTCGGGTCCCGAATCATTAATAAGTAGTGAATTAATGATCATCGACAGGTTAAAGGAAGCCTATAATAAAAAGTTAAAAGTGCTCTGCACCAATTGTCAGTATTGTATGCCCTGTCCTGAAGGAGTCGATATTCCTGAAAATTTTAATCTGATCAATCATGCAGCATGGGAAGGAGAAGTTCATGCCTGGATGAAAAAGTGGTACGATGAGCTGGATGACCCCAGTATTTCCACCGACTGGCATGGTAAAGGTAAAGCGAGCCAATGTATAAGTTGTGGTGAATGTCTCGATAAATGTCCTCAAAAAATAGACATACCCTCAGAACTGGAAGAAGTCAGGCGAATTTTTGAGGAAGGGAAAGAGATACTTCTAAACCCATAGGAGATTAAAATAGTAATTCTAATTGTAGGACCTTTATTGAGGACTTTCAGAAAGATTAAAAACATTATTTAAGGAATTCTTGTCTGGAATTTCCGGACTTCCCAGTTTAATACTTTCCAGTTCTTCAACTATAAGAAAACTAAGATTCAGTATATCCTTTTCTTTCCATACTTCGGGATCAAATCTGAATATTTCCTTTTCTCCATTGAGAAATTGCATTTCTACCAAAACCGGTACAGGAAATGAGCCTAATTTCTGAACTTCCAGCTTGATCTTATTACCCATTTTTGTTACATCTCCAATGGCCAGATCGGGGAAGCCGGAATCAAAAAACCATAAGTCGATAAACCAATCTATATCGCGGTGCGATGTATTCTTAATAACCGTAAGTAAGTCGTAAGGGGTAGGATGTTTATATTGCCATATTTCTGCGAAATTCCTGATGGCAAGTCTGAAAGTATCACGTCCTACATAATTTTCCAGCATATGAAAAGCCACCGACGATCTGATATAGCTGTAGTTCTCATAAGTTTTGCCTCTTGTCTGGCTTGCAGAAACAGATAAAGGAATATCTTCAGAGCTTCCTGCCAGAATATTATACCTTCTGATGATGTGTTCCATAGTGTAGTAATCCGATTCAAGAGCTGCTTCTGTTTCCATAGGTAGAAATGTAGTTAAGCCTTCATCGACCCAGGAGTATTTACGTTCGTTTATACCGAGCATAAATGGGAAATAGGCATGTGCCACCTCATGGATTGTTAAAAAAATAGTGCCATTTAAGAAAAAGCGGGCTCCATTATTCACAATCATCGGATACTCCATTCCCCCTTCACCCTTATATACAGTAACTGCCGGATAAGGATAGGGAATACCATAACTGCTGTCACTTAAATGCCTGATTATTTTTTGTCCGATACCAGCTATCTCTTTAAAATAGGCTGCTCCCTCCGGATAAACTGCCGAAACAAGTACTTTGTGTTCTCCCTGATCCCCAACGATCCGGGTCGTTGTTGCATCCCATAAATAGTGATCGGAAACAGCAAAAGCAAAATCCGGAATATTTTCCGCCTTATATTGGAAAGTCTTCGATCCTTTACCTGAATACCAATTTTTACTTTTTAGCTGAGCAGCCGAAATAATGTGAACGGTTTCTTCTGAAACGGAAGCCTCCTGGAAACGTTCCCATGCATCTTTCGACAAAATATATTGTGCATTAATCCACAAACCTGTAGCCCAAACCATAAAGCCGCGCGGAACGGTAATGGATACATAATAATCATTAAAATCATTATAAAACTCCTGGGTACCTGTATACTGGTTTTCATCCCATCCGTCGATATCGTCGTATACAGCAACCTGCGGATACCAAAGACTCACAAAATAACTCCCCTTATCATACTTTCCAAAGCGTTTCACGGGCCTATCGGGCATGGGGAATTCCCAGCTTATGTGGATATTACAAGATTTACCAGGAGTAAGAATATGATTCAGATAGATAGTAAAATTCGTTCCCTCGGTTCGGGTCCGATGTGCAAGTTTTGGTGTAAAATCTTCATTATTAACTCTGAGTGATTTTATAATAACCCCATTTTGTATAATCCCGGGATCAACTTCTTCATCACGAATTCCTCCTTTTTTATAAATGTTCTGATACATTCTCATCACCACTTTGTGAAGCGAATCGGGACTTTCGTTAAAATAAGTTATATCTGCCTCACCTGAGAGAATTCCTGAACCAGGATTAAATCTGACATTCAGATCATATGCCGCGTGGTTTTGAAAATAATTCTCCCCCGGAGTTCCTGTAAAAGTGCGTGTCCCCTTTTCTTCAGCATGTATTATCTCATAGGGAATATAATGCTGTGCCTTAATGTGTAACGAAATGAAAAAACTAATTGCAAATATTAGGGCCCTGCTTTTCATAATTGATTTCATTGTAAGAAAATATCGAAAATTATTACGTATAATAGAAAAGAACTGAAAAGCATGAGTAAGATACTTACTATCAAAGGGAATCTGATGAAGATTTGTATCATTCGAATAAATTAATTATGTGCTCCCAAAAAAAGCCAATTAAACAAATGAGGCTTTGTTTCCAAATTTATTATAAATTTCCAAGCTGAAACTATTAATCCTGATTATGAATAGAAAAATCCTGATTCTTTCACTACCAGTAGTACTTGTATTTACCCAATTATTATTTGCCGGTGATAATTCAACCTCCCCAACTACCGGTTCACTCCTCGATACGCTTTCTGTTGAAACTCACAAAGATATTCCTGCAGATTCGGCATCGAAAAATAAAGAAAAAATTAAAACAGGATGGTCCTTTGGGGCTGTCCCTGCTATTGCATTCGACAGCGATATCGGTTTCAAATACGGAGCTGTTGTGGAACTCTGGAACTATGGCGATGGCTCACAGTATCCTCTTTATGATAATTACTATTACTTTGAATACTCAAATACAACCAAAGGAAGTCAGATTTTCGAGTTTGATTTTGACTCCAGGGTACTAATACCCAATATCAGAACCCTTTTTGAAGCGAGCTACCTTACCGAACGCGCTCTGGATTTTTATGGCTTTAACGGATATAATCAGACCTATTATGACGCCAGGTACGAAGACGATTCGGAACCCGATAGCATTTATTTATCGCGACTCTATTACAGACAGCAACGACAGTTACTCCGTATTCGTTCCGATTTTCAGGGGCGTTTCTTTAGTGATAAAGCCAAATGGCTTGCAGGAATTACCTTTTACAACATCGACCTGGATACTATTGATATCGATCGTCTGAACAAAGGAAAGGAAGAGTCGGAAAAACTACCTGCTATTGACGGTGGCCTCTACGGACAATATGCCTATGAATGGAACATCATCCCTGAAGATCAGATTAACGGAGGTAGTAATACCATTCTAAAAGCCGGTGTTATGTTCGATACACGCGATAACGAACCTAACCCGATGAAGGGAATCTGGACCGAAGCGCTTTTCTTTTGGGCACCGGGATTTCTTGGAAGTAGTAACTATGATTTTGCCAAGATATCACTTACACACCGTCAGTATTTTACACTCATACCCGGCCGATTATCTTTTGTATACCGTCTGGCTTATCAGGGTAAACTCTGGGGTACTATGCCTACCTATATGCTGCCATTGGTTTTAAACGGTGGCTTGGCTAAAGATCGTGACGGCTTGGGCGGAGCTAAAACGGTGAGGGGTATGCTTAGAGATCGTGTTGTTGGCGAAGATTACTTCTACGGAAATTTTGAATTCCGTTGGAAATTTCTGAAAACTGTACTATGGAAACAAAACCTCTACCTGGCTCTTAATACTTTCCTCGATTTTGGAATGGTTACCGGTAACTATGAGATTGACCTGAGCCAGGTGCCTGATGATTATTTGTATCTCTTCCCGGGTGATAAGGAAAAGCCGCATATAAGCTATGGGGCAGGATTCCACATTGCATTGAACGAAAATTTTATCATCGCCATCAATAATGGATATGTAATTGATGAAAAGGACGGGGATTCCGGATTGTATATCGGATTAAAATGGTTATTCTAATGGTCTGAATACGCCTATGAAAACAGCTTTCAGGAAAGACTGGCAATACTATAAATTCTGCTTTTACGGATTCCTGAAAAATCAACGTTTTTTTGAGCCTTTTCTTATCCTGATATTTCTTCGCGATAAGGGTTTGAGTTTTACTCAGATCGGTACACTTTACTCTATCCGGTTCATTCTCCAAAGTATTTTCGAGATCCCAAGCGGAGTAGCAGCCGATGCACTGGGCCGGAGGGGCACCATGCTGGTTGCCTACGCATTTTACATGGTCTCTTTTGGTGCATACTATTTGGCTCCCACATTTTCCTGGCTGATCATTCCTTCTGTCTTTTTTGCTTTGGGCGATGCATTTCGCACCGGCACCCATAAGGCTATGATTTTCGAGTACCTGAAACGAAACGGATGGCAGGACCAGAAAGTGGCCTACTA
>CAZMVE010000032.1:24837-27699 GCA_964569585.1 uncultured Bacteroidales bacterium
CGGCCCGCAGGAGTAGCAGCTATTGCCGACAACTTCAATGAAGGTATCCTGGCCTCCATCCTATCGGCCGAATCGCAGCTAAGCTCAATTATAGGTGCGGGATTAAGTATAGTAATAGGCTTAATAGCCGATCTACTCAATCCTGGATATGCGTTAAGCATTGCCTCGCTGCTGATCATCTTGCTATATCCGGTGCTCAGAATCAGAGGAAAGGAATAGAATGAATCTTCCCCTAATACTAACAAGTATTCCCTTCTACAGAATGATTCTTCCTTATCGGAGAATGAGGATTCTAACTGTGAGAATGCTGTTCCCATAACTTCACATAAAGTTATCAAGCCCGATGCTGAGAATTTTTCTCCATGAAAGCTAAAGAAGAATTGAAATATAGCTGTGTACCCGGCATATTTGAATAAATTAACTCCTATACAGTCTTTCAAATTCTACTTAACCAAAGAGTTTAAGTATTAAAACCTGAGTAAAAGAATAATCCCTGATTTGACAATATTCTCAAAACACTACCTTCTCAACAAAATATCTTCCCTCGCCGGGAAGAAGTATACTTATGAAATATACTCCTCGTAACAGGCTATATAAATTGATGGATTCATTCACCGTATATTCATAACTCATCAACTCCTGACCTGCCAGATTGTATATTTTAACAGTACAGGCAGCATTTTCAACTAAACCTGAAAGTTTTAACTCACCATCGATTATCAGAATACTTGGCCTGTTAGATTCCAGATCTGATAGCGCCGTCGGATCATCCTTCGTGCTAAATGAAAAGACTTCACCATATATGTTTTTACTGGGCCCCTCAGTAGTTCGTACACGCCAGTAGTAAGTTGTATCAGGTAAGAGTTCATGTACATCTGCGCTGGTAGTGCCTGACTCCACCGTAATATTTCCAAATTTGAAACTCTGCCAGACAGAACACATCAGTTCGTAATTTACTGCTCCGTCAACCGGATTCCATTCAAACGTAATATCAGTATCCATATTGGCAGAACCGTCGGCAGGTGAAACCAAACTTACTAACTCACATCCCGGTTGCAGCGGTGAAAAAGTGATTCCGTTTCCCGACATCTGGGGTATCATTAAGAGATTATTTACCGTATCGATCGAAATATCAGCCGGTCCTGAAAATCCTCCTATGACATTGGTTGCCGGTCGGTCGAAACTATTTGGGAAAGCATAGATTGCTCCATCGCTCCAGCACGAAACATAGATATTCCCGCAATTATCTTCAGCCAGACCATCGCAACCTGTTGCAGGAGGTTTTGCCAGTGAAGTACAAGTTGAATCGGTCAGATTTAGCTGATAGATATAATTAGTTGTCGAAGAACAAAACAAAATTCGGTTTTGTACTGATTCAAAGATAATCCCGTTGGGAAAAACTATTTCATCAGAAAAAATACCATAATAGCCCGTGGTAAGATCTAACCTGTAGATATACCCGAGGTCCGAATCAGTAATATACAATGAACCATTAAAATCGCTGGTAATGTCATTCAGTCTACTTGAGCCAACAATTGGGATTGAAGTAATAAGTGTATCGGCTGAAAGGCTAATACAGGCAATAGTTGTTGGATTAGCGACAAACAGCGTATCACCTTTGATAAAAAGACCTGCCGGACTATCAATGCCTTCCGAAAAGTAGGTCGTCGCATTTCCGTCGACATCACTTAACAGAATTTCACCTGAACCAAAATTCGAAACAAAATACCTCCCGCTCGAATTATCATAGATCATGCTTTCGGGTTGATCGGGATCTGTGGCATGAACGAATGATCCCATACATATAGCAAATATTGCCAATGCCAGTGTGTGATTTTTACGATACATTTTTTTTGATTTAGGTTAAAATATTATAACTGATATGCGTACTATTTTCAAGGAGCAGAATTCATAGGATATGATAATTGTATAATGAAAAGCAAGATGTATAATTAATTCTGACATACTATATCTATTGACAAAAGTGTTTCCTGATATAGTACTGTTCAAATACGTAAATCCCTTAATCTGCAATGAAATAAAATAAAAATTGTATTCATCCTCCTCTTTACCGGATGATAAATTCTGGATGCCTTATTATGAAAAAATGCTTTAACTATTTACGTATCCTCAATGCATAACCTTACTATTAGAATAGCTATCATTCATTCTTTATCCCGAGGTCGAGATAAATATTCATAATAATCAATGATACAGGATTATTTTTCTGTTTCCCGATGTCTTATCCGGTTTTGAGTTTTTGTGTATTTATAGCAGTGAAAACGAAAAAAAGAGTGACATTAAAACATAAAAAAATCAGAATAACACAAAGATCTATTTCTATTGAATGCGATATTTTAAACAATTAATATTTCATTATTAAATACCTCTGAATAAAAAGAATTTGTGGCAAACTTCCTTTATACTAACTTTGTAGCGCTTAACTCCGTGATTTATTATGCAAAAAGCTTCGATTCCCAAAGGAACACGCGATTTCACCCTCGATCAAATGGTTCGCAGAAATTATATTTTTTCGACCATCCAGCAGGTATTTAAAAAATACGGGTACGAACCCATCGAAACCCCAGCCATGGAAAATCTTTCCACGCTGCTGGGTAAATATGGTGAGGAAGGCGATAAGCTGCTGTTTAAAGTACTGAACTCGGGCGATTTTCTTAAGGATATCGATAAAAAAGAACTAAGCGAGGGTGAAGCCAACAAGCTTTCTCATTTGCTTTCGGAAAAGGGATTGCGTTACGACCTCACAGTGCCCTTCGCAAGGTTTGTAGTACAACATCGCAACGAAATCACTTTCCCCTTTAAGCGTTACCAGATACAACCGGTGTGGCGTGCCGACAATCC
>CAZMVE010000033.1:0-14767 GCA_964569585.1 uncultured Bacteroidales bacterium
TAAGATATTTATGCACTGTCAACTCTCTATTTTACAAATTATGAAATCAAAACCTCGTCTATCTTTCTGGCAGATCTGGAATATGAGTTTCGGATTTATGGGAATTCAGTTCGGATTTGCCCTGCAGAACGCAAATGTTAGCCGGATCTTTGAAACCCTTGGTGCGAAAGTTGAGAATATTCCAATTTTATGGATTGCCGCTCCAGTTACGGGACTGATAATGCAACCCATTATCGGACATATGAGCGATAACACCTGGAACAGGTTGGGACGACGACGACCCTATTTTCTTACCGGAGCAATTCTGGCATCACTGGCTTTAATTTTTATGCCACACTCCCCGGTATTGTGGATTGCGGCAGGGATGCTCTGGGTGATGGATGCTTCAATAAATATTTCAATGGAACCTTTCCGGGCATTTGTAGGTGATATGCTGCCCTCTGAGCAACGTACCACAGGTTTCGCTATGCAGAGCTTTTTTATTGGAACCGGTGCAGTAATCGCCTCTGCTTTACCCTATATACTTACTAATTGGTTTGGTGTTTCAAATGTCTCTGAAGGGGGCAATATTCCTCCTCATATAATTCTGTCATTCCTGATTGGAGCCATCGTTTTTTTTCTTGCAGTACTCTGGACTATTCTAAAAACAAGAGAATATTCGCCTGAAGAAATGGCAGAATTTAATGCTGCCAGAAAAAAAGAAGATAAGCAGCCACTTAAGGGGGAAGAATTCCTCCCCTCTACCCGGTTCTTCAGATCATCGTTATTCTGGACACTCGGAGGTCTCTTAGTAAGTTTTCTTGTTTACATTTTCAACATGCAACCAGAAGTATATATTCTTGGATTCGGCTTGGTTGTCTTTGGATTGATCCAACTCATTACCGGCATTTTTACCATGAAGAAAAGAACCAATAACGGATTGGTAATCATAATTAACGATCTGTTTAAAATGCCCAAAACTATGGTTCAGTTGGCCTTTGTACAATTTTTCTCATGGTTTGCACTTTTTTCGATGTGGATATATACAACTGCCGGGGTTACGAGCACCAAATATGATATGAAACTGGACAGGGATATATTTTTATCGTTGAAACAGACTATTGACAATATAGCTGTCCTTCCGGAAGCGAAGGAATGGACAAATCTGGAAGACATAAGATCTGATATGATTGTTTTTGAAGAGAAATTTGAGGCAGGTAGGGAGGTAGTTGCCACAATGAGATTGATTAAGTTCTTTACTGATGAAAAAAAGAGCGGTATCCTTCAGTTAGATCAGAATGTTAAAGCGCAGTTATTGCATATTGAGAAAGAATATAATGAAGGAGCCGATTGGGTGGGAATTTTGATGGCTGTCTATAATGGTTTTGCAGCAATTATGGCGTTCCTACTTATTGGCCTTGCAAGAGTTACCAGTCGCAAGACAGTTCATTCCATAAGCTTAATAGTAGGAGGAGTAAGTCTTATTTCATTTTTCCTGATAAAGAATCCAAGATTACTAATGATTTCGGAGCTGGGGATAGGACTAGCATGGGCCAGTATTCTTGCAATGCCCTATGCTATTCTTACGGGATCTCTTCCATCTAATAAAATGGGAACCTACATGGGTATTTTCAACTTCTTTATTGTAATTCCACAGATAATGGCAGCAAGTATTCTTGGATTTTTTGTAAAAAGCCTATTTGGAGGTGAAAGTATTATGGCCCTTGTTGCCGGAGGAGTATCAATGTTTATAGCTGCAGCATTGGTTCTGTTTGTCGAAGATGTTGATGATGTAAAACTACAAAGTATTAAGTGAAAATAGGAGTCTGCATATTTGATCTGGATGGTGTTATTGTCGACACAGCCAGGTACCATTACCTGGCCTGGAGGCGGCTTGCCAGAGAATTAGGATTCGATTTTTCTCCCGAACATAATGAACGTTTAAAAGGTGTCAGCCGCATGCAATCCCTGGAAATATTACTGGAGATAGGAGGTAAAAAATTATCTGAATATGAAATGAATAAAGCTGCCCAACGAAAAAATGCCTGGTATATCGATTTTATTTCTACCCTGACTCCGGATGAAATTCTTCCCGGCGTGCTCGATTTTATTCATGATATGGATAAATACAGAATAAAAAAAGCCATCGGATCGGCAAGTAAGAATGCAGGAATTATATTGAAACGATTACAAATCGAGAGTATGTTTGACATTCTGATTGATGGCAATAAGATCACGAAAGCAAAACCGGACCCTGAGATATTTCTTCTTGCTGCAAAAGCATTAAGGAGGAAACCGGAAGAATGTATTGTGTTTGAAGATGCAATAGCCGGAGTTGAGGCAGCAAAAAAGGGAGGCATGTCTTGCATCGGAGTAGGTGATCCAGCAATCCTAAAGCAGGCCGATTTGGTCATTCGTGGTTTCGAGGGACTTAGCTGGGACCAAATTTCAGGTAAGCTAGGTCATTGAATAGTAATTAAAAAATGATTAATTTATGAATCAGTTTCTGAAGATAGATCCCTGGTGTCTCATAGGAGAAGGTTTTTCAAAAGAAAATCATCGGGCATCGGAAAGTATTTTCAGTTTGGGAAATGGAAGATTTGGCCAGCGGGCCAACTTTGAAGAAACTTATAGTGGCGAAACACTGCAGGGAAATTATGTTGCAGGGATTTATTATCCCGATAAGACAAGAGTAGGCTGGTGGAAAAATGGATATCCTGAGTACTTTGCCAAGGTATTAAATGCACCTAACTGGATCGGGATAAATATTAAAATAGGTAATGAAGAAGTTGATCTGGCTGTTTCCAGGGTAATATCCTTTAAACGGGTTCTAAATATGAAAGAGGGTACCTTAAAACGTGATTACCATATAGAATTAAATTCCGGGAACCAGCTTAAGGCCAGTATAATTCGTTTCCTGAGTATGGCTGATCCCGAAGTTGGCGCCATTCGTTATACGCTTACACCTGTCAATTTCGATGATACAATAACTGTTACATCCTATCTCGATGCCGGAATAAAAAATGCCGATGCCAACTATGATGAGTATTTCTGGGATGAGGTTTCACGGGATATTTCGGGAAAATCAGGATTCATTGTTGCCCGTACGCGAAAAACCGAGTTCGACGTATGTGTTGGGATCGATACTTCTGTTCTGGTCTCCGATAACTGTAATGTCTCAATACCAGAATCGCATGAAGAGGAAAAATTCATCTCGACAACTTATACTGTCGATGCCAGACAAGGCAAAAAAGTGATCATCTATAAATATGCTTCGGTACTATCATCGCTCTATCATTCAAAAAATACTATTCAGGCTGAAGCAAAGAAAGTACTGATCCATGCTGTAGAAACAGGATTTGATAGATTATTAAAGGCACATACTGAATTATGGGCAGATAAATGGGAGCATAGCGATATTGTAATTGAGGGAGATGATAAAGCACAACAAGGCATACGATTCAATATCTTTCAGCTCAATCAAACTTATACCGGTGACGATGAACGGTTGAATATCGGGCCAAAAGGATTTACCGGAGAAAAATACGGTGGAAGTACATACTGGGACACCGAAGCCTACTGTTTACCCTTTTTCCTGTGTACATCACCCTGGAAGGTGGCACGTAATCTCGTTCTATACCGCTATAAACAGTTGCAGAAGGCCATTGAGAATGGCGAGAAGTTGGGATTTACGGAAGGTGCCGCATTGTATCCTATGGTTACAATGAACGGCGAGGAGTGTCATAACGAATGGGAAATTACCTTCGAAGAAGTACACCGGAACGGAGCCATTGCCCATGCCATATATAATTATGTTAAACACACAGACGATAAACAATACCTTATCGAATATGGACTGGAAGTACTTATTGCCATCTCTCGTTTCTGGAAACAGCGGGTAAATTTCAGTAAGGCAAGAAATAAGTATGTAATGCTTGGGGTTACTGGTCCAAACGAATATGAGAACAATGTGAACAATAACTGGTATACCAATACCATTGCAACCTGGACCCTGAACTATACACTTCGGACTATTGAATTTGTTAAAGAAACCGATAGGACAGCCTATGATTCACTTGCCCGAAAAACGAATTTCAATGAAAAAGTTGAATTGCGTGACTGGAAAGATATTATTGAAAATATGTATTATCCGGTAGATAAGGAAACCGGAGTATTTCTCCAACAGGATGGTTATCTGGATAAAGAACAGATGACCACTGATGAACTGGATCCTGCTCAGCGACCTATTAACCAGCATTGGTCGTGGGACCGGATTCTACGCTCCTGTTTTATCAAGCAGGCCGATGTGCTGCAGGGAATATATCTCTTCGAGTATCGTTACGATACGGCAACGATCAAAAGGAACTTTGATTTTTACGAATCTCGGACCGTTCACGAGTCGTCATTATCTTCGTGTGTACATGCTATTATAGCTGCCCGTATTGGAGAGATTGACAGAGCGTATAAGTTATACCTGAATACTTCGCGACTCGATTTGGATGACTATAATAATGAGGTAGATGAGGGACTTCATATAACCAGCATGGCCGGAACATGGATGTCGGTAATTGAAGGATTTGCTGGGAAACGGATTCGAAACAATAAGCTGGTATTTAATCCCCGGATTCCGGATAAATGGAAGTCATATTCCTTTAAAATCATTTTTCGTGATAGTCTTTTAAAAATTATTGTGACAAAAGATTCAGTAATTTTATTTAATGAATCGGATGTTTCGGTTCAATTACTAATTTTCGAAAACAATCATGTCATTTCCGGGAATACTGAAACCAAGATAAAAATAGGTGAAGGTGTGTATACATAGATACAAAAACAATATACTAACCAGAATTTCTAACTGCTAAAAACAAATAAATATGAAAAAAACTATCTACAGCAAACTTTTGGCACTACTGCTTTTTTGCTTTATGCAGATAACGGTTTTTGCACAGGACAGGGATATCTCTGGAAAGGTTACCGATGCCGAGGGAATTCCCCTGCCGGGTGTTAGCATTCAGATAAAAGGTACAACACAAGGGACAATTACCGATTTCGATGGTAATTATACAGTCACTGCACCGGAAAATGCCACACTCATTTTTTCTTTTATCGGTTACTCATCACAGGAAGTTCCTGTGATTGATCAAACCGAAATTATCATTACACTTAGGGAAGATATAATGGAATTGGATGAAATTGTGGTAGTAGGCTATGGGACGTCTAAAAAAAGCGACCTAACCGGGGCAATGACCTCATTAAACCAGGAAGATTTTAATGCTATCCCCGGAGCAACTCCCGAACAAATGATGCAGGGACGGGTTGCTGGGGTTGAAATTACTTCAAATAATGGTGAACCGGGAGCAGGGGCGAGTATAACAGTTCGCGGGGCTAGCACTTTCCGATCGGGTGCCCAACCCTTATATGTTATTGATGGTATCCCGATGGACATGCAGAATACCTCGCCGGATGGACCAACAAGAGGGGGAATTGGATCAACGGCTACTAATCCCTTAAACTTCCTAAATCCTAATGATATTGAAAGTATCGATATCTTAAAGGATGCCTCAGCAGCAGCCATTTATGGTTCACGGGGTGCCAACGGTGTAATTATCATTACAACCAAAAAAGGTAAAGAAGGAAAGAGTGAAGTAGATTATTCAACTACATTCAGTGTATCAGAACTTCCCAGAAAGCTTGATGTATTAAGTGCTGATGAGTGGCGGGTGATTCGCGTTGACACACTTGGAAGAAGCGAATACGATTATGGAGCAAATACGGACTGGCAGGATCAAATCTTTCGAACCGGTATTGGACAGACTCACAACCTTTCTCTTTCCAACGGTACGAAAAACACCAGCTATCGTGTATCTCTCGGCTATTTGAATCAGAAAGGGATTATTAAAAATTCGGATCGGGAGAAATATAGCGGGAGGCTTAATTTAAGTCAGAAAGGCTTAAATAACAGATTATTAGTTGAGACAAATCTAACTATGACTCATGAAACGTCTAATAGGCCACCAGTAGGTGCCGGAGGTTATGAAGGAGACTTGCTTTTAGGTGCGCTGAAAGCAAATCCTACCTGGCCACTTGAGGATGAATTGGGTAATGTTTTTCAGACAGGTGCAGGGAATGAACGTGTACCAGTGGCTATGTTGGCATACCATAGTGATTTAACCCGGACAACAACAATGCTCGGGGGGATAGCTGCAAGTTTGCAAATTCTGGACGATTTAAGTTATAAAGTAAATCTTGGGATGAATTATTCGAATGCAAACCGGTTCATTAATCAGAGTCAAAAATTAGATTATACTGCCGGTACCAGTGGTGTAGGAGAAATTAACAATAAGGAACTCTGGAATTACGTAATTGAGCACACATTAAATTATTCTCTTGTTTTTGGCGGCATACAAAAACTGGATTTTCTTGCCGGATATTCATACCAGGATTTTAATCTGCGCGGTAATAAAACATTAGGTGGAGGATATGCAACGGACGGCATACTATATACTAACAGAATTCAAGCCGGACAAAGTTCATACAGTGAAATAAGTTCCTGGGCAGATACCTATCAGATGCAATCTTTTTTTGGCAGGGTTAATTATAATCTTGCAGAAAAATACCTGGCTACATTTACTTTGAGAGCCGATGGTTCATCCAAATTTGGCATAAATACAAAATATGGTTATTTCCCTTCAGCAGCAGTAGCCTGGAGAATCTCTCAGGAAGAGTTTATGAATAATGTTGACGCAATCAGCAATCTAAAATTGAGATTTGGCTGGGGCCAGACCGGTAATTCTGAAGTAGGGACTAAAAATTCGAGATACCTCTACACAATCGACGATGGTAGTAGAGCGATAATTGGCGGACAGCAGATAGCCGGATTTAAAATATCGCGGACACCCAACCCTGATATTGCCTGGGAAACTACTACTTCGAGCAATATTGGTCTTGACTTTGGAATTTTTAATGGACGTATTTCCGGAACATTGGATTGGTTCAGAAAAACAACTACCGATCTGCTTCACCAGATACCTGCGCCACCTGGATCACCAACTGCTACTGTTGTTAGGAATATCGATTCCTGTTCAATAGTGAATACTGGTCTGGAAATTGGGCTATCGCTTTACCCGCTTACAAAGGGTGAATTTACATGGCAGGTAAATGTTAATGCTACCTACATTACCAATATTGTAAATGATCTTCCTGTTGATCAGTATCCAACAGGTCGTGCAGCCGGTCAGGGTTTAACCGATGCTTACGTGCAGGTCATTACCAGTGATCAGCCAATGAATGTTTTTTATGGTTTGCATGTAGATTCCATTTCACCTAATGGTGATGTCCACTATCTGCAAACCGAACCGGATGAGCGTGGCCGAACTACCGATTCACTTACATTCTTGGGGAATCCTCAACCGAAATTTACCTGGAGTTTAACCAATTCATTTGGTTATAAGAATTTCGATTTCAGTTTCTTCGTTGAAGGTAAACACGGGCATAAGATATTCAATAATACCGCATTACTTTTGGAAAAAACCAATGTGGAATTGGCACAGAATGCTTTAACCGACTTTGTTTATGATGAAATTAACTATGACATTGCTACCGAAGTTTCGGATAGATATCTGGAGAATGGATCGTATGTTCGGTTAGCTAATGCAACTATTGGATATACCTTAACTTTGAAAAATATAGAATGGATGAGCAGATTCCGAATCTATATCTCCGGATCTAACTTATTGCTTTTCACAAACTATTCAGGTTTTGATCCTGATGTAAACAGCAACCAATCGAAAGATGATGTCAGATCTCTTGGAGTGGATATTTCTAGCTATCCAAAATCAAGATCGTACATTGCTGGTATAAATGTTACCTTTTAACACTGTAAAGTATTGTATTATGAAAAGAAAAATTATTTTTAAAATATTGGGGATAATATTGATTGCTATACTCTTTGTCCCCTCCTGTTCTCTCGATGAAGAGATACTGGATGAGCTGACAGAAGAAGTTGTTACTTCTGATCCCGCTCTCCTTCCCAATCTGCTCGCCCCACCCTTAGGTCAGCTGAGGGGTCTATGGTTACGTGAAAATGTATGGGGAATGATGGAGACAACCACGGATGAATGTATGTTTCCTACAAGAGGAACCGATTGGGGCGATAATGGAGTATGGGAGCAGAACTACTATCATACTTGGGCACCTCGTCATCGCGACGTGAATGCTACCTGGGATGCCCTGAATACAGGTATTTCAAGTGCAAATACAGCCCTCTTCAATTTAGCAATTGAAACACCCGATGATGAGGACTTTCTTTGGGTATACAGGGCACAGGCGAAATTTCTACGGTCGTTCTACGAATACCTGCTACTGGATCTGTATAACAAATATCCGGCTCGTGATCCTTTTAACCTCGATTTTTCTACTATTCCTGTTATTTACGAGGGATCAGCGGGTTTTTACAGGCTGGTAAGCCTTCTGAAAGATATCTTACCTGATATGAAGTTAAGAGAGACAGAAGTCAGTACACCTGATTTCAAGAAGGCTCTTTATGGCGAGCCTTCACGTGACGCAGGGTTAATGCTGCTTGCTAAATTATATTTAAATAAAGAGGTTTATACTGGCGTCTCCGGGTGGGATTCCTGTCAGATATATCTTGATGAGTTGATCGCTTCGGGTCATTACGGTTTGGCTGAGGATTATTATGCCATGTTTTCAGTGAACAATGAGACTAACTATAAAAAACCCGATGATGAGGCCATTTTTGTAGCCGTATTAGATGACGGGGACAATTATGGACTGGATAACCGTGTAGTATGGGTTACTCCTCATTTTCATTATAACCAGACATTTGGGGGTACACGCCCAGCTGGCACCAACTGGAATGGGGGTTGCACTACTGAAAGTTATTTGAACGAAGTATGGGTTAATGGTACCGATACAACAATGGGAGGTGATCTACGATGGAAGGACGATCGCTTCTATGCTGATATGGGAATCTATCTTGGATTTAATTACGGACAGCAATATAATGTTCCTTTAGGAGATTCAGTTCCCGAACGAACCGGTGCTCCTTTGTATTTTACTTTTGAATGTCCTTTCTTCACTGCTACAGAAAGCAATGGCGTCAGAGCTTTGAAATATCCACCCAGGGTAGTTCCGGTTAATCTGTTGCGTACGTCCAACGACTACCTGATTTGGCGGTATGCCGATGCTTTGCTTATGAAAGCAGAATGCCTGGCCAGAACTGGTAATATGGGCGATGCACTTATCATTGTAAATGAAATTAGAGAAAAACGTAATGCACCGGAATTATCCAGCCTGGAATTAATGGATATTCTGGATGAACGTGGACGTGAACTTTATTGGGAAGGTCACCGGCGGCAGGATATGATCCGTTTTGGGACATTCCTTTTGCCTAAGGATAATAAGCCGGATGCTTCACCCGAAACAGCTGTTTTATTGCCCATTCCACAGGATGCAATCGATGGCACACCAGGAGGTGTTTTAACACAAAATCCGGGATACTAAGGAGAACATTTGTTGTAATAGAATAGAATTAATTACTCAGAATTCTTCAGGGTACAAGCAATGTACCCTGGAGAATACCTGGGTTTAAAAAGTAATACCAGATTAATTTGTTACTCTATGCGTCTTCCTATTCTTTCTGTTCTGCTGGCAGTACTTATTAGCTGTGGTCCTGCTCCAAAAGATTTGGCTGATCCTATATGCGAATTGGCCTCACCTGTTATTTTTACCAACGATACTGCTACATTTTTCTTATCAGATTATTTATTGAATATACCCAAAGGGCTCACCCTATCATTTCCTGACCATGTTGAAGCAGTGAGAATGTCTGACACGAACCGGTACATACTTATCCGCAAACCGGGACTACAACCTCTTTCAGAAATTGTGATACAATATCCTGAAAAACATTCACAGGCTATTCTGATTAAGAATTTTAAAAATGAAAAAGTACAGATCCGGTTCGATCCGGACAATGCCAACTATAATTCTGTAAAAGTCAGGGGGACTCTGAATTACTGGAATGCAATGCTCTCAACGATGAAAAAAGATGCTGACGGTATCTGGCTTGAAGAATTTGAATTACCACCGGGAGAATATCAATATCTACTCGTTGTTGATGGAAAAGAGATTCGTGATCCGGCCAGTACCGATTCGGTGGATAATAACATAGGAGGTTACAATTCACTGCTTAGGGTGGGTCATTATAAACAGGAGGAATTACCTTTTATCTGCACGAAGAGTTACCGGGGACGCAAAATATCGTTGATCTCAGATTCGGACCTTCAGCAGGTTTATGCTTTCTGGCAGAATCGGAAGATATCAGCTATTGCAGATGGGAATTTAATTACGGTTAAAATTCCTTCTGCTGCTAAAAATCTGGAACGTTCCTTTATACGGGTTTTTGGTTACAATGAAACGGGTCTAGCAAACGATCTGCTTATTCCGCTTGAACATGGCAGGGTACTGGAAAATCCCTCCAGATTATCGCGTTACGACTGGCAATCCATGATCCTTTATTTTATGATGATCGACCGGTTTTATGATGGAAATCCCGGCAACGACGAGCCGGTCAATGATCCTGAAATATTGCCCAAGGCTAATTATTACGGTGGTGATATACTGGGGATCGATCAGAAAATTCGTGAAGGTTATTTCGATTCGCTGGGGATTAATGCGCTGTGGTTATCACCCATTACGCAGAATCCGGTTACAGCTTATGGTTTATTTCCCGATCCGCGGACACGTTTTTCCGGTTATCATGGCTACTGGCCTGTCTCCTCCACAAAGATTGATTACCGTTATGGGACAAGCACCGAATTGCATCAATTGATTGATGATGTCCATTCGGATAATATGAATATTTTGCTCGATTATGTGGCAAATCATGTGCACGAATTGCATCCTGTATACCAGAAACATCCTGATTGGGCTACCTCACTGTATTTGCCCGATGGCATACTGAATACCGAAAAATGGGACGAATACCGGCTGACAACCTGGTTCGATACATTTCTTCCTACTCTTGATCTTCAGCGACCCGAGGTTGTAGATCCTATGACAGATTCCGCTCTGGTATGGATAGGGCAATATGGTTTCGATGGTTTCCGGCATGATGCCACCAAGCATATTGATGAGCTTTTTTGGCGCACACTGACAAGAAAAATTAAGGAAATTACACCCTGTAATCCAGGGGCATTTCAAATTGGTGAGACCTATGGAAGTCCTGAGTTAATTGCCAGTTATATTGGTTCGGGTATGCTCGATGCCCAATTCGATTTTAATGTATATGACGATGCGGTGGCTGTCTTTGCCCGCTCCGGTGAATCTTTCGAGCGATTGAAAAGTTCGTTGAATCAAAGTCTGAGATATTATGGATATCATAATCTGATGGGATACATTTCCGGCAACCAGGACCGGCCAAGATTCATTTCCCTGGCAGGGGGCGATCTGTCATTTTCTGAAAATTCAAAATATGCCGGCTGGACAAGAAATATTGGAGTGGGTGATTCATCAGGATACAAAAAATTGATGATGCTTCACACTTTCAATATGACAATTCCGGGCATTCCCTGCATTTACTATGGCGATGAAATAGGACTACCCGGAGCTAACGATCCCGACAACCGGCGATGGATGAAATTCGAAAAACTTTCAGAATCTGAAAAACAGGTAAAACAAGTAGTGACTACATTGGCTCGTCTGAGAAGGAATAGTATGTCCCTTCTCTATGGTGATCTGCGTTTTCTCATGGTTAGTGATAAGGAACTTGTTTATATCCGTAGCTATTTTGATGATTTTGCGGTAGTAATTTTTAATAAGAGTAATAGATCAAGAACAATTGAAATTGAAGATTCCTACTTCGCGAATAAAGAAATCAAATCTGTATTTGGTTCGGAAATTTTTTCTGACAGTGCTAAATTAAGTATTGAAATATCATCATTGGGTTTTGAAATAATTGTTCCTAAATAAAAAATATAATGAAAATGAGTACGTCTAATTTTTTTAAGAGCATTTTCCTTTATGCATTGGTGGTTGCCTGTTCGGGACCTCAGGCGAGTGAATCGAAACAGAAACAATATGTTGTTAAATCGGAGGTAACTCACCCCAAATGGACAAAAGATGCAGTGATCTACGAAGTGAATATCAGACAATATACACAAGAGGGAACTTTTGAGGCCTTTGCAGAACATCTTCCCCGTTTACAGGAAATGGGAGTCGATATTCTTTGGCTGATGCCAATTTTCCCTGTTGGAGAACTGAATAGAAAAACTGCTCAAACAGTATTGATCGAAGAGATTAAAGATCCGAAAGAGCGGGCAAAATACTATGGGAGTTATTACTCAACCAGAGATTATCTATCTGTTAATCCTGAATTTGGAACCCTGGATGATTTCAAAGCACTGGTTACAAAAATTCATGAACTAGGAATGTATGTCATTCTTGATATAGCAGTGAATCACACAGCGTGGGATCATGAATGGGTAACAACAAAACCGAAATATTACACTCATGTTAAGGCCGACACTACTCCATGGAATCCTGACTGGATGCAGCAACATCAGGAATATTATAAAAGACTACGAAATTTAGGGATGACCTATCCAATTGATCCGAATGAAACCGATTGGTGGGATGTTGCAGATTTGAATTACAGTAACTCAGAACTTTGTAAGGAGTTGAAGAGTACCTTTAAATATTGGGTTTCCGGAATGGATATCGATGGATATCGTTGCGATGTAGCCGGATCGGTTCCCTGCGATTTCTGGAATGGAATACGTGTTGCACTTGATAGTATTAAACCTGTTTTTATGCTGGCTGAGGATGAAGCCGATCGTTGTCTGGTAGAGAAGGCTTTCGATATGAACTATGCCTGGGAACTTCATCATATAATGAATGAAATTGCTCAGAGCAATAAAACAGTTGAAGATCTGAAAGACTATTTTACACGTATGGATTCGATATATGATCCCGATATATACCGGATGAATTTTATTACAAATCATGATGAAAACTCATGGAAAGGCACTGAATTCGAGCGTATGGGAGAGGCTGTCGAAGCACTTTCCATGCTGACCTTTACTCTGCCGGGAATGCCCCTTATCTATACAGGACAGGAAATAGGCTGGGATAGGAAGTTGCTGTTTTTTGAAAAAGATGAGGTACTCTGGACAGAAAGCCGATGGGAGCAATTCTATACGGATATGATTCGAGTGAAAAAAGAACATTCGGTATTTTGGAATGGTACACAAGGAGGCTCGTTTACCATGTTGCCTGTTTTTGAATCAAAGAATGTTTTTGCTTTTGAGCGTAGCAATAATGAAGAGACATTTGTGGTTCTGGCTAACCTGAGTAATGAAGAAGTGGAAATACAGTTGGATAAAAACTTTTTAAAGAGGGAATTCGTGGATATTCTCTCCGATGAGAAAATAAATCTGACAGAGATTGTAACATTAAAAAATTATGGTTATAAAATACTTAAGGAAAGTAACTTATAACCTAAACAAATAGATAGTTCACATTCGATTTTTTAAATCCATTTGATCAGGCCAAAATCCTGTCGGTGCGGAAGAAATTCATGTACAGGGAATACTCTTATTCCGTAATTAAAAGTGCCGGGTCTGTCATTTAGAATTTTAGCTTGGAATACAGCTTTCCCAACCTCCGCACTGACCAGTTGGAAGGGGTATATATTAACCATTTCCTTCATATTTTCAGTAATAACCAGTTCGACACCTACATATTTTGGATTGATTTCATTCAGATCCAGAACAACTTTACCATTGTATTCAGTTCCCGTATCGAGTGTTTCCGTGCTCTTCTCGAAAAGTTTTATTTCAAGTACTTCAATACTATCCCAGGAACGGATCATTCGCCGCTTCCATGACGAAATACGTTTTGCCATTTCGTAATCGTTTTCCATCATTTTTAGCGTTCGCTCATATTGACGTGAATAATATTGTCTTGTATAATCATTTATCATCCGGCGCGTTGTGAATTTAGAAGATACACCGGCAATGGTGTTTTTTATAAATTGGGTCCATTCCTGAGAGAAACCTTTACCATTACGGTTATAGAATGCTGGAATTATTTCATTTTCAAAAAGGCTGTAAATAATTTCTGCATCCAGATTATCCTGAAATGATTGATTTTCATAGGTACGTTCGTTTGTCAGCGCCCAACCGGCATCGGGCTGATAACCTTCTACCCACCAGCCATCAAGAACACTGAAATGCAGGGTGCCGTTCATTACCGCCTTTTCTCCGCTTGTACCCGAAGCTTCGAGCGGGCGTGTTGGTGTATTCATCCAGATATCGGCACCTGAAACAAGTATCTTTGCCAGGCCAATACTGTAGTTTTGAAGAAAGAGTACCTTACCAAGAAATTCCGGCTTTTTCGAATAATTGGTAATCATTTGTATGAGTTCCTGACCGGCTTTATCGGCAGGATGAGCTTTACCTGCAAAAATAAACTGGACCGGCATTTCAGGATTATTTACCAGTTTGGCAAGTCGTTCCGGATTATTGAACAGGAGGTGTGCCCTTTTATAGGTGGCAAATCGCCGTGCAAACACAACGGTTAATACTTTATCGGATAGCGTATTATTTATAGCCATAATTTGTTTCGGATCCTCATGCCTTTTAATCCAGTTTTCTTTAAACCTTTCTTTGACAGCATTTATTAGTTTAGTTCTGAGTTGCTGCTTCAGATCCCAAATCCGCTTATCAGACTGATCGTAAATCCGTTTCCAGAAATCAGGATTCGTCTG
>CAZMVE010000033.1:14867-27474 GCA_964569585.1 uncultured Bacteroidales bacterium
CGTCCCAAAGCCATAAATTCTTCCCATCCTATACGCAGACGACTGGGGTAATGGCCCATATATTTTCGTAACAGATCTTCATCGAAGTGATCATGACCGGCAGGCACGGGAGTATGGGTAGTAAATAGTGTCGAAGCCCTTACAATTTCTTTTGCTTCAGCTAAAGTGAACTGCAGATCGTTCATATAGATGCGGATACGCTCAAGACCATTAAAAGCACTATGCCCCTCATTGCAATGAAAGAGATCTGGTTTTATTCCGAGTTGTTCGAGCGCCCGTATACCACCTACACCAAGCAGAAGTTCCTGTTTCAGCCGATTTTCACGATCACCGCCATATAATTGATGCGATACTACACGATCTTCAGGCAGATTTTTCTCGAAATCTGTATCGAGAAGGTACATCTCATTACGCCCGATATTCATTTTCCAGATACGGGCATGCATAATACGTCCCGGGAGCATAATTTGTACCGTATGAAATTCTCCCTCTTCATTTCTTACAGGTGTAACCGGTATTTTAGAGAAGTGTTGATAATCATACAAAGCTTGTTGTTCACCCAGTGTGGTAAGCATTTGTGTGAAATAGCCATACCGGTATAGTATTCCAATACCCACAATATTAACTTTGGCATCGCTTGCTTCTTTCAGGTAATCGCCTGCCAGAATTCCCAGGCCTCCGGAATATAATTTTATACTATCGTGAAATCCAAATTCCATGCTGAAATAAGCAATCTTAGGGGATGTAAGCTCTTTCTTCCCTTCCATGTATTTGAGGAAATGGTCATATACTTCATCAAGCTTGGCAATGTATTTCTGATCTTTGCTTAGGTTTTTAAGTCGTTTAAACGGAACCTGTTCAAATAGAATAGTCGGATTATATTCGCTGGCTCTCCAGATTACAGGATCGATGATCTCAAACAACTCTTGTGCTTCATCACTCCATGTCCACCAGACATTTTCAGCAATCAATGATAACTTTTCTAAGCCTTCAGGAAGTTTTGAGCGAACGATGATTCTTTTCCATTGGGGTTGATTGGTTAGCGGCGAAATTTGTATATGTGTCTGTTCAGCGGGCTTCTCATCGATCTCAATAAAATCATCGGCACGAGCCGATATACGCTGTAGAGCTATAGAATAGGCTTTAAAATAGTTAGAAATTAGGCCATTCCAAAGTGCAGTTTTAGACAACCGGAAGGCCTCCGCTTTTATTTTGTTTATTTCTTCATTTGAAGATGAATATAAATCGAGTACTATTTCAATTATTTCATGAATAACCTGTTCGTCGGTACTATTTTTACGATCGATTATTTTGATAGCTTTGCATGCTTGTTTGCACTCTTCCTTTATCCAACGGCCTATTCCTGCGTATGTAGTTGTAATAGTTGGAACTCCATAGGCAATACTTTCAAGGGGAGTATATCCCCAGGGTTCATAATAAGCTGCAAATACTGTTTGATCGCAACCCAGCAGTAAATTATAGTAGGTAAGATTAAATATTCCATCTTCACCGTTCAGGTAGCAGGGTACATAAATCAATTTGACTTTAGTAGAATTATCATTTGTAAAATTCAACTCCTGAATCCGATGGAGGATAGGATCCATCTCAGCATCGTGGAGGTAGTGAGTAAGTAAGTTAGAACCTTCGGTAAGATTTTTCCCTGATTCAATGGCCTCCTGAAGGTCTTTACGCGCGCCATAATGATTAGATGGACAAAATAGAAAAGCAACTATTGGACGGTCAATAGAATTACTGCGTAATCCATTTATGGCATCAATGAATAAATTAATTCCTTTATTTTTGAATTCATATCGACCGCTGGTTGTAACTATAAAAGCATCTTCAGGAATGTCCTGACTGAGTAATGATGAGGCAACCCGAATCATTCTCTGCCGGGCTTCGGCACGTTTCTGCGATAGTTCCGGTTCATCAGGTATAAAACTTGCTTCAAAACCATTAGGTAGAATAAGGTCAGTTTTCTTCTTTAAAAAGTGAACGCATTCCTGATCCGTAATGTCACTGACAGTTGTAAAAACATCGGCCTCCTGAGCTGAAATTTTTTCAAGCGATTGCTTGGAAACAACACGAAATTCGCGGGCAACTTCCTCCGGGTTGTAGTTGGTAAGTTGTTCGTAGAGGGGTTTGAAGTTAGATGCAAGCGTACGTCCCAGAATAGTTGCATGCGTAGTAAATATGCTAGCTACCTGAGGTATGGCCTTCTTCAGATACAATATACCTGAAGCCGACATCCATTCATGAAACTGGGCAACAATCAGGTCATTATTTGAAAGATTAAAAAGAATAAAGTTTTCAATCACCTTTCCAACGGCATAGCCAAACAGGGCAGGTTCAATATAATCCCATTGGCCGGAAAGGGAATCAAGTTTATATTCCTCCCATAGTTTGCTAAAGATCTCATCTTTTTCACTAAAAAAGTCAGAGGAATCGACAAGTATAGCAATAGGATTCCCGTGTACTTTCCATCTTCCGACCTTCAACCGCAATCCTGATTTTTCTGCATGTTGCTGCCAATCAGCGTAGAGCTGAAAATCTTGTGAAAATTCAGGATTTTCGCCTGTATCGTAGACCATATCCGGGCCTATGGTGATGTAATTATTTTGGTATTCTTCTACCAATGAAAATGCCTTAGTGGAGATAACTTTGTGCATGCCCCCGATCTGATTGCATACTTCCCAGCTTACTTCGAAAAGAAAATCGGGTCTTATAACTTTATCGGCCATTCCTACTATTAATTTAATATGTGGAAAATAATTTGATTATGACTTTTTTGCAGGTTTACTATACTTGTTAACTGATTTTGCTTTTAAGGATTTAGGTTTTGTTGATTTGGCTGGTTTGCTTTTAGTGGCAGAAGCAGTAACTTTTTTAGGTTCCGGCGATGCTTTTTTTGTCGAAGGACTCTTTTTAGCGGATTTTATTATATCTTTCTTCATCGGGGCCGATTTTTTAGTAGCAGGTTTTGCTTTTCGGGGTAAGAGTGTTTTTTTAACATGCTTTTTTAATCTCCTGATTTCTTCTTCGTATTTTTCAATCTGAAGGTTCTTCTCAAAAATAATAGCAGCCAGTGTGGCAATTTCTTTTTCAGTAAAACTTTCTGGTACGGCTGTATTGAGCCGGATAATAAAATCGCTGAGAATGTTCATGTAATTAATATAAGCATCGTAAGGAGAATCGTAAGGATTAAAATAGGAATGCACTTCTCCGTCACTCAGCATTTTTGTCGACATATAATAAAAATGATCGCTTGCCTGGAGGTATCTCCAGTCGGACAGGATTTTTTTATCCGAACATTTATTTATTTTTTCGTTGAGGGAATAGAGCCGGTTAAAGGCGTCCTCCTGCATATCGTTCCCCAGCCAGGCAGTAAGATCGCGTTCTTCGTCGGCCCATGAGATGGCAAAGGGAACACGTACCGCAGCAATTGGCTGTAAGCTGTCAACCACTTCCGATGGTGTACTGAATGTCATATTCGTTTTCTTGAAAACTTGTGCCGGAAAATCCTTCAAAAATTTTAAAATTCCTGTATCAGCATGCTGATGTTCACCAAAGGTTTCGTAATCCATAAAGAGGTTAATGGTTTCTTCTTTAGAGTCGATCTGCTTAAGCCAGTTAACATATTTTGATGCAGTTAGAGGATATTCGCTCCAACTCTTATTGCAGAATCGGAAAGCTATATCATCACTCAATTTAAAATTTTTAAGCAATACTTTCAGCTTGGGATTCAGAGCATTATAATAAACATAATTAGGACTTTTCCAGCCCAGAATATGTTTAGCTCCTTCTGTTATCATAGCTTTAAAACCCATATCGGCTACTTTTGCCCCAATTTCATCGGAATATATAAGTTCCGTATTGCGGAAGACTGTTGGAGTTACGCCAAAGAATTTTTCAATTTTTTCCCGATGTAGATCAACTTGTTTTTTAAATTCATTCTCATCTTTAAAAGATACAAGCGAATGAGAATATGTTTCCGATAAAAATTCGACCGATCCGGTTTTTGCTAGTTCCTGAAAGCTTTCAAGCACATCAGGGGCATAAAGCTGAAATTGATCGAGCGCCAGACCGGTTATAGAAAAAGTAACTTTAAATTGAACTCCGTATTCCTTAATAAGAGAAAGTAAAATCCGGTTAGCAGGCAGGTAACAATTATCTGCAACTTTCCGCAAAATCGATTCATTCAGGTAATCGTCGTAATAGTACGAGTCATTTCCAATATCGAAAAACCGATAACGTCGGAATCGCATAGGCTGATGAACCTGAAAATATAGGCAGATTGTTTTCATCGCTTATTAATTTTATAGAATACTAGAATTCATGAAACAGATGCATATATACCGCGCACCTTTGCAGCTGTATTCTCCCATTTAAGATTATCAACTTCGTGTTTACCAAATTTTGTGAAATAGTTCGAAAGACCGGGGTAATTAAGTACCCCGTAAATTGCATCGGCCATAGCATGTATATCCCAAAAATCAATTTTTATAGCATGTTTAAGAATCTCAGACACTCCCGACTGGCGGGAAATAATGACAGGTACATTCGATTGCAGAGCTTCCAGGGGTGAGATACCAAAAGGTTCCGAAACGGAGGGCATAACATATACATCGCTGAGTGCAAACATACGTTTTACTTCTTCACCCTTCAGAAAACCGGTAAAATGAAAGCGATCACCAATTTTAAGTTGTGCAATCCGATGTATGGAATGTTGTAGTAATTCACCACTACCAGCCATAACAAACCGGACATTTTTCATTTTTTGCATCACCCTATATGCCGCTTCAATAAAATACTCAGGTCCCTTCTGCAGTGTAACTCTGCCGAGAAATGTGACTATACGATCGTTTGGTCTTTTAATGTTTCCTAAAAACTCAGGATTTTCGATAGGTTCAACAGCATTGTAAACAGTAACTACTTTTTCGGGATCAATACCGTATTTATTAATAATAGTGTTTCGGGTCATGTTACTCACGGCTATTATTTTATCAGCAGCATCCATTCCACGTTTTTCGATTTCGAAAACTCCCGGATTAACACTACCTCCGCTTCGGTCAAAATCGGTGGCGTGTACATGAATAACAAGTGGTTTGCCCGATACCTGTTTGGCAGCAATACCAGCCGGATAAGTAAGCCAGTCGTGCGCATGGATAACATCAAAATTATAGTCGTGCCCTATTTTGGAAGCAACAATAGCATAATTGGCTATTTCCTGGAAAAGGTCAAAACCATATCCACCCGAAAATTCAAACCTGCCTCCCAAACGGGTATATATCATTTCCTGGTTTTTTTTACGCGAGGATTCACTAAGCATCTCATATTCTTCAGGCGACGTGTATGGAACAAGCTTCGACCCGACTTGTATGTATTTTATTTTTTCCAGGAATTCATGATAATCGGTTGTCTTATCACCCAGGTTCACATTGTTAGCACCGACAATTTGAATTGTTTGCTGGTCCTCATCACCATATGCTTTGGGTACAACGAAAAGTATCTCCATGCCTCCTAATGCAGTCATGCCTTTAGTCAGTCCAAAGCAGGCTGTACCCAAACCTCCGGAGATGTGCGGAGGAAATTCCCAACCAAACATAAGCACTTTCATAAGGCGATGATAGATGTAATTTTCATTATTCTGTACTCTCCATTTTTTCAATTTTATCAATCACATTCAGAAGTGCCGCCACACTTAAAGCATATGAAATTGCACCGCGTGCCGTATAAGGCGGATCACCATCATATACTTCTGAAATTGTGCCAATGCCATGCTCACTGACCGTGGGTTCAAAATCACGGACAATTGACTTAAGAAGTGAAAGCCCCGATTTTTTATACAAGCGAAGATAAGCTTCACTGAAGTGCTCTATTAACCAAGGCCATACACTACCCTGATGAAAGGCCAAATCACGCTGCGTTTGATTACCTTCGTATTTACCTTTATAATCGGGATGATTAGGTGCCAACGTTCTTAATCCGCGAGGTGTTAGTAGATCACGTCTGATAATTTCAATTATTTCTATCTTCATTTCATCTGGAATGGGAGAATAGTACACTGATACGGCAATTACCTGATTGGGACGTAATGTCCAGTCTTTATAATCACCATCGATAGAATCGGCCAAATATTTATACTTATCACTCCAGAATGATTTAATGAATGAACTGTATATTTTCTGAGCGAGGGGTTTCCATTTTTTATCGAAGCTCGGTTCATCGGCTTTTTCAGCTAATTCAATACTGAACATAATAGCATTATACCAAAGAGCATTTACTTCAACGGTACATCCTTTTCGGGGAGTAACAGGTTTTCCATCGACCACAATATTCATCCATGTCAGGGCTTTCCCATGCTCTCCGGCATATAAAAGGCCATTATCAAGCATTTTATAATTGCTAACACTATTTTCTCTAAAATTTTTCAGGATGGTTTTAATAATCCTTGAATAACTGGTCCAGATAAATTTACATTCGCCTGTTCGAAGGCTATATTGTTGCAGTGACCAGATAAACCAAAGTGACGCATCGGGGGAATAATAAGAAAGATCATCACCGGGACCGAAATCAGGAAAGAGACCCCCTTTTTGTTTGGCTATCATTGTATCAGTAACTGCCTTAAAGGTTTTTTTATCATTCTGAGTAAGTGTCAGTCCGGGAAGGCTCATGAAAGTATTCCGGGCTAAAGTACCATACCAGTGAAAGCCGGAAGTAACTTCTGTCTTTTTTTCTTTACGGATAAAAAATTGTTCGGCACTGTTGATAAGACAGTTTTTAAAACTGTCGCGAAATATTCGCTTGTCGAGTTCTGTTGTATATTTTCTTTTTAAGGTAGCAGGATTTACTTCGGTGGTACTTGCGGAGAAAAATATTGTCTCACCCTTATGGGCTGTCAGTTCGAAATAACCCGGAACAAAAAGGTCTTCTTTGTAATCATAACCCCGGTGTTGCTCTTCGATATATTCGATGTTATAGTACCAATCGGGGGAAGGAGTAAATTCAGTTTCCTTGGAGAACTGCATGTTAAGATAAGGATACCCGTCATACAACCTGGTTTTCACGCCATTTTTAATGTATCTGACACGAGTTTGTGCATGTAGGTTGGCTTTACTGAGTTGGTGAACATTACGAAATGCAAGAAAAGGAGTAAATCGCAGGATTATAGGTTTATCAGACTCGAGAATTTTATAGCTGATAAGAAACTGCTGTTCTTTTTCTACCAGAATACTCTCTCTGAGAATTCTTACACCACCAACGCGGTAAATTATCTGAAGAACTTTCTCTGCCTGAAAATCCTGTATATATTTATGCCCTTTCGGATTGTACAAATCGCCCTGATATTTGTGAATACCCAGGTTAAATTCACTTTTCCCCTGTATAATGCTGCAGTCTAAAGTAGAAAGCAAAACATGCCTGTCGCCATCAAGATGTTCCATTGGACAAACAAGTAAACCGTGATATTTCCTTGTATTACAGGCAATTATTGTGGTGCTTGCATAAGAGCCTGCGCGATTACTCCGGATCATCTCCCGGGCAAGGGAATATTCAAGATTTATTAGTTCGGATTTTTCAAAATTCAGGTAATTCATACCATTTTTATTTAATCGAAACTTGTAAAATCTTTATTAAGTTACTATATATTATGTTGTACTTTAAAATTCTTGTCCAAACAATTTTTCCCCTCGCCACAACTTCTGATGATAAAAATGAGATTTATTCTTTCATTGTGCATTATATTATGCCTATTGATAAAATACACTGAAATTATAAATCCCCTTTTAAGTTTTTCAATTTGTCCGAAGCAACAAATTTTAGCAATATTACGACGACTGTTTTACATAAACATAAATTAGCTGAAATAGTTGAGATTTTAATATAAATTAACAAAAAAAGTATCAGGGGATGCTATCTCGTAAACATTTCATGAAAATAATTAATTAATATTTAATGAGAGTCTTAGATTTGCAGAACAATGAATGAATCAAACCTTATGAAGAGAATCATTTTTTTACTATCGCTGATTATTGGCGTACTGTCTTTCTTCGTCGGGTGCAGGGAAAATAAAAAATTCACAGTAAAGGGTAGTTTTAAGGTAACTGATCCGACTCCCGTACAATTATATTTTCTCACCAAGCAAAGTTCAGATCTTATCGATTCAACTTTTTCCAGCACTGGAACATTCTATCTTACCGGGAGTATAGATTTTGCAGGTATATATCTCATGAAATTTTTTAACGATCAGTCTGTTTATTTAGTCATTCACCCGGACGATAAAATAACGATTGATATTGATAATACAAGTGATGTAATTTCTTATTACGTTGAACATTCCCCTGATTCGAAACGTATAAAAGAACTTACCGACAAACAAAATTTGCTGTTAAAGCAGATTGATGAATTGAGCAGGGCATGGCAGATAAATCCTATGGATACAAGTATTAGACGGAAGACAGATTCAGCCTATGTTGCACTTATGCTTCAACATAAGGAATATACGCGCAATTTTATACATGAAAGCTCTAAATCCCTAGCTAACATTCTGGCTCTATATCAAAATTTTGGTCGCAAATCCCAACCCTTATTCGATCGTTATGATGATATAGAAATTTTCAATTTTGTCGATTCCAATCTTGTTTTGATATACCCTGAGTCGGCAGCAGTGAAAGCACTGAATCGCGAAGTAAATGAGAGTAAGCAACAAATTAAACAGAATAGATACATTGAAAAAATTATTGCTGAAGGAAGGCCATTCCCAACGTTTAAATATCTTGCTATTAATGGCGACACGGTGAAAGTCGGGCTAAAGTATAACATTCCTGTTGTACTCTTTTTCTGGGCTTCGTGGAATCCTTTTTCTACAGAACAATTACTGGCCTTAAATGATTATGCAAAACAAAACCAATCGAATAAAATTACTATTATAACTGTATCACTCGATACTTCTGAGAAAGAGCTGAATACTTTTCTTTCTTCTAACAATATTATGCTTCCTGTTATATGCGACTATGCTTATTGGGATTCAGATATTGTCGGGAGGTACGCTGTTAAAAGAATTCCCTCTAGTATTATTAGCAGCAGGCAGGGATTGATTGTTGGTATCGATATTTTTGAAGAAGAATTATATAACCGGATAACTGAATTAGTTAAATGAGACATCGTTTTCCATTTCTGATTGTTACATCGCTTATTATTATTTCCTGTACACGGCAAAATGAAGTAATAATTAATGGTTCTTTGGAATCTCCTGTTAAAGGGGACATGGCATATATCGAAGAACTCAGAGTTAATACTAGCCTGATCGTCGATTCGGCAAAAGTGAAACCATCGGGTAAATTTAAAAATTCTATTGAGCTGAAGGTCCCCGGATTTTATCAGTTGGTTTTTAAGAGCGGCCCATCATTATCGCTTATTCTGTCGCCCGGTGAAAAGATTAGCCTTACGGCCGATATGGATAATTTTTATAATACAAAGCAAATTGAAGGCTCGCATAATTCTATCAGGGTGAATGTATTGCATGATAGCCTAAGATCTACAATCAGAACATTAAACAAAATACGGGGTGCTTATAATCTGATTCAGGATGAAGAAATAGAAACGAAAGGTGAACAGGAAGAACTCACGCAAAAATTCATTGCTATCAAAGATAACTATCATAGGTATTCAACTATATTTATACTTGAGGATCTTACTGCACTATCAAATATTGCTGCCCTGTATCAGGAATATGCAGAGGATGAATATGTTTTTCACAGCCATAAGGATATTCAATTCTTCAAGTTGGTTTCCGATTCGCTTATGAAATATTATCCTGAGGTACGATATGTTAAAACACTCAGGGATAATTACCTGTCATTATTTAACGATTATAGCATTCGTAAATTGCTGCAGAATACGGAACCGATAAGTTATGATATTCCCGATTTAACTCTTCCGGCTCCTGACGGAAAGAATATAACTCTTTCTTCGCTGAAAGGGAAATTAGTACTACTTACTTTCTGGTCCGTAACACAACCAGAAAGTATTCAGAATGCAATTGAGCTGAAAAAAATATATAATAGCTATCACACAAGTGGATTCGAGATTTATCAGGTATCGGTTAATAATTCTATTAAGGATTGGAAAAAGGTTCTGGCGTTTGAGGAAATACCCTGGATCAGTGTATGTGATACAGCCTTCCCCGAATCGCAAAGCCGCTATCTGTATAATGTAAATACTTTTCCCATGAATTATTTAATTGATCCACAACAGAAAGAAATACTGGCAAAAAATCTAACAGCTGATGTTCTGGAGAAAAGTCTTCCCAACCTTTTAAACCGCTAATTCTGTAGAAGTGAGTAAACAGAAAATATATTTTATATCAGATGTTCATTTAGGATTACACCCTGAAAAGAAAAGCCGGGAAAGGGAAAAACTTCTGGTAAAATGGTTGGATGAAATTAAAGATCAGGCGGCTGAACTCTATTTGCTCGGTGACATATTCGATTTTTGGCATGAATATAAACATGTTGTACCCAAGGGCTTCATTCGGTTTTTAGGAAAACTATCAGAATTGACCGATAATGGTACACGTCTATATTTTTTTTCCGGGAACCATGATATCTGGGCATACAATTATTTTAAAATTGAATTTGGAGCTGAAATTCATCATAAACCTCTGGTGCGCGAATTCAATGGTTTTCGTTATTATCTTGCTCATGGCGATGGATTGGGGCCTGGTGATTTTGGTTACAAAATATTAAAGAGGATTTTCAGAAATAAAATACTGCAATTTCTGTTTGCACGTCTACATCCAAACTTTGCGATGTGGGTTGGTAAAAAATGGTCAAAAAGCAGTCGGTATTCAAAAGGTATCGTTGCAGAGGAATTTGCCGGTGAAGAAAAAGAACTTCAGCTTGTTTTTGCCAAACGAATATTAAAAAAAGAACATTTTGATGTATTCATTTTCGGTCACCGTCATATTCCATTCGATATAAAGCTTGGTAATAAAAGCCGAGTTGTAAACCTGGGCGATTGGATTAATAATTTCACCTACGGAGTGCTTGATGATTCTCAATTCGAACTTCGCCAATTTCAGGGAAGCGGAGAAAATATCATACGGAAGAATTATAATCTGGATTAACTGATAATATCCACTCTTCAAGTTTTTTTTACACTCTTTATTAAGCTTTGTCATTATTTGATATTTACAATATATGGCTTGACTTATGAGCTTTTTAGGAAAATTCTTTTTCTGGATTTATCATAAAAAAATTTGACTAAAAAAGTAACGAAATAAAATCATCAATCGTACACAGGTTAATACCTAAGGTGTAGTATGCCTAAAAATCCAATAAATGGAACAGATTAAAAGGACCACTGACAAGCTGATATCAACAATCTATGAATATCAGAAATTCATTAAACTGAATAAGCAGTTCATTCGTGAAATGGAAACTGAAGGTGCTGACACACGGAAGTTGAGAAAGGAAGTTCTGGAGCTGGAAAGAAAAATAGCAGAACTTAAAATAATGGGGGGCTTTCCCTGTTAAAGATATTTCTTCCGGATATTCAAAAGATTTAATTAGAGATTTATTCTTGCGAGGAAGAATCCCTATCTAATGCCTCTCAGATGAGATTTGTTTTTTCTTGCAGCAATAATTCAGGTGTTATTGGCACAACCCCCACTTTTTCACATACTATTCCACCAGCCAGGTTTGCCAGTTCGGCAGCCTGAAATGCATCTAATCCGGTTGCAAGACTGAGGGCAGCAATGCAAATCACAGTGTCACCTGCGCCTGATACATCGGCCACGTCTCTTTCAATGGCAGGAATAATTCTGAACTGTTTCCCGTCACTTATAAAAACTCCTTTCTCCGATAATGTAACCATCACATTTAATATTTTATGTTCCTGGTGAAGTACGCGGGTTACAGTAAAAAGACCTTCATGATCATCTTTGTTTGTTATACAGTTGAGGCCTTCGGTTAATTCTTTATGATTGGGTTTAAATAATGTCACATTCCGGTAAGTAAGAAAACTTCGTTTTTTTGGATCGACAAGAATAGGAATTCTCTTTTCGACGCCCATATTGGTAATTCCATCAATAATTTTCTTTGTAATTATTCCTTTATCATAATCCTGAAAAATAATGGCATCGAATGTAAAGTGGTCAAATAGTTCTGCTGCCTTATCCAAAAGTTGTTTTTCGAGCTCGGTATCAAGAAAAGAAGTAATTTCATGATCGACCCTCAACAGATGCTGATGATTTCCGATAACACGTGTTTTACCGGTTGTTTTACGTTGTGATGAACTAATTATTCCTATATCAGACATATTCCTTTTCTGCAAAAGTTGAAGGAATATCCTGCCTACTTCATCATCTCCTATTACCGAACACAAAACAGGCTCCGCTGCCATTGCTGAAACATTGATAGCCACATTGGCTGCCCCTCCCATACGGTACTCCCTTTTTGTGCATGACACAACGGGTACAGGAGCTTCAGGCGAAATGCGGGTAACGTCACCCCACAGATACTCATCAACCATTACATCGCCAACAATCAGGATTTTCTTTTGCTGAAAACTTTTCAGAATATCATCTAACTTTTTGTGTAAAGCCATA
>CAZMVE010000034.1:0-26720 GCA_964569585.1 uncultured Bacteroidales bacterium
GTGGAAGCCGTGATGGCATCGACATCGCCGCCGTCCTTTTTAACTTTCAATGTATATTCAGATGGATTTTCCCCTTCGAATTGCGTACTCCAGTTGGTTTTCGATTTAAGCATCTTATCCCCCAATCCCGGAGTTTCTTTATGCTCCAGTACAGCTATTTCTTTGACGGTTCCATCGGGTAAAAATCCGACCAACAATTTAAGAGTCCCTCCAAAAGCAATATTCGAATAGGTTTCGGCAGCATAGCCTACAGTATCGTTGCCATTTCTGGCTATGTAAAAATAAACCGAATCGCCGTCAGCTGGTACACCAAACATTTCATTGCCAGGATTATTATCAAAGGACGGCGTTACCCTTTCAATTGCCAGGTTCTTCTTTGCAGATTTTGCAATCGATATAGGCTCTTTAGTGAATTCGTAAACAAAGCCAAGTGCTGCCGATGATGCCAGTGTGACAATAAAGAGTGTCAGCAGCATATTTGTGAATGTCGATTCTTTTTTAGCCATTTTTCACCTCCTCGCCAAAGCGTTTGGGTTTTATATACCGATTTAATAAAGGAACAAATCCGTTCATAATTAAAATTGCAAAGGATACACCCTCAGGGTAAGCTCCATATACCCTGATGATAATTGTAATGAGTCCGATACCCACTCCATAGATCAGCATTCCGGGGGGAGTCATTGGTGAAGTCACGTAATCGGTAGCCATGAAAATGGCCCCAAGCAATAATCCGCCAGTGAGTATATGAAACAGTGGATCGGCATTTGTAACGGGATTTATCAGATAGAGTATCCCTGTAAATAAAAATACGGTCGTAATTATACTTACCGGAATATGCCATGTAATAATTTTCCTGATCAGCAAGTAAAGCATACCAAGTAGTAAAGCAGCACCGGCAATTTCTCCCATAGAACCTCCCATGTTCCCTACGAAAAGATCGAGGTGTGAGGGAAGATCCTGCATCAGTTCCGCAACCGGAGTACCCTGTTTCAATCCTTCTTTTAGAATACCCAAAGGTGTTGGTCCTGTAAATCCTTCTATACTGCTGATGTAAGGAGTTGACATACCTGATGGAACAGGATAGCTTGTCATCTGAACGGGAAATGAGATCAACAGAAAGACCCTTCCTACCAGCGCCGGATTAAACGGATTATTTCCCAACCCTCCGAATGTCATCTTTCCTATCCCTATCGATACCAGCGCCCCGATTATAATAATCCACCAGGGCAAATTGGAAGGTAAATTAAAAGCCAGAAGCAATCCGGTAACCATAGCTGAACCATCGGCAATGCGAACCTCAATTTTCAATATGAATTTTTGTATCAGATATTCAAACAGAATACAGGATACAATGGATATACCTGTAACAACTATAGCTCCAATACCATAAAAGAACAGCGATACAATAAAGGCAGGCACTAATGCAATAACCACTCCATACATCAGTTTTTCAACCGATTGACCGCTATGTATATGCGGTGAGGGTGAGACAGTAATTAATTTATCCATTATTTTTTCCTTGATCTGATTATTTTTCCAACTTCCGATTTGCCTAACCGAATATAATCGAGCAAAGGCCGGCCCGATGGACATATATAACTACACGATCCGCATTCAATACAATCCATAACATGCTCCGCTTCAAGTCTGTCGAATAGTGACTTCTGACTCAAAGCCATCAGCAAATAAGGCTCAAGTCCGAGAGGACACACCGAAACACATTTCGAACATCGAATGCAGGGTTCAACTGCTTTACGTTTCGATTCTTCAGCAGGAATGAGAAGAATACCCGAACTACCCTTTACTACCGGTATATTGGTGTCGGGTAATGCTTTCCCCATCATGGGGCCCCCGTTAATCACTTTGCCAGTGTTGTCAGGTAATCCGCCAGCGGCCTCTATAAGCATATTAATGGGAGTGCCTATACGAACCCGGAAATTAGAGGGTTTTTTCAGCTTTTTTCCTGTTACGGTAACAATGCGTTCAATGAGTGGTTTATTCTTCTGAATTGCTTCATAAACGGCAAAAGCAGTACCTACGTTAAAAACCACTGCTCCAATATCGACCGGCAACCCTCCTGAAGGCACCTCCCGGTTCAATATTGATTTTATCAGTTGCTTCTCACCCCCTTGCGGATATTTCACTTTCAGTGCCTGAACGCTGATGCCTTTGTAATTCAATGCAATTTTTTGCAATTTTTCAATAGCATCAGGTTTATTGTTTTCAATTCCAATAACAGCCTTATCCACCTTGAGTCCCCTCATCAGAAGCGAAGTACCAATTAAAAGTTCTTCACTTTTTTCCAGCATCAATACATGGTCGGCTGTCAAATAAGGCTCACATTCCACTCCATTAATAATAAGATACTCTGCTTTCCTTCCCCTCGGAATTGATAGCTTTACATGAGATGGAAAAGTAGCTCCCCCTAATCCAACAATTCCGGCATCCTTTATTTTTTGAATAATCTCTTCGGCTGAGTAGCTGAATTCTTTCTTAATATCAGACGAACGGTCAATCTCCGGCAGCCAAGTATCTCCTTCAATATCAATAAATATTGAATCGCGTTTATATCCACTAGGGTCGAGGTATTTATCGATTTTTAATATTTTCCCTGAAAAAGGAGAATGAATATTTGCAGAAACAAAACCATCGCCTGCTGCTATCAGTTGTCCTACCTCAACCTCAGATCCTTTCTCTACCATAGGTTTTGAAGGCACTCCCAAATGCATGCTTATCGGAATAGAAACACTTGCAGGCAAGCCCAGATCAATAATTTTCTGATTTACTGAGAGTTTATTCTCCGCAGGATGAACTCCTCCTCTGGTAAATGTCTTTAACACGTTTATTCCTCCTTTGTATTTTAGATATCCTGTTTCTCAGGATCTATACCTTTATCAATGACAGACGTACTTTCATCTTTCACAGTTATTTCCTCCTTCTCTTTTCTGGGGGGAAATCCTATTTCAAGAATAGAGTTTGTGGGACACTCAGGAACACATTTTCTGCAAAGTTTACATTTATCCGAATCGATAAAAGCAAGATTATTGGCCATGGTAATGGCTTCATACGGACACACTTTGAAACATTTACTGCATCCTATACACGCAACGGCACAACTTTTCTTGGCTATGCCTCCTTTATCTTCGTTCCGGCAGGCTACATATATTTTACGGTCCTTTTTGGCACGTTTTCTAAGTTCAAATAGGTCTTTGGGACAGGCTTTCACACAAGCGCCACAGGCAGTACAATTAATGTCGTTTACAACAGGCAGGCCACTAACGGGGTCCATACTAAGCGCATCGAAATTACATACTTCAACACAGTCGCCAAATCCTAAACAACCATATTGGCAACCTGTATTGCCTCCGTAAAGTGCCGAGGCAACAGCACAACTTAAAGTTCCATCGTAATTATTTATTTTGGGTCTTACATCGCAGCCACCATTACAGCGCAATATAGCAACGCGTGGTTCCTGTTCAATAGCTTCACGTCCCAGAATTTTTGCGACTGCCGCCATAGTTTCATTACCACCAACCGGACAATAGAGTCCTTCGAAATCGTCTGATTTAACACATGCTTCAGCAAAATTTCTACATCCTGCAAAACCACATCCGCCGCAATTTGCAGCAGGTAATTCTTCCTCAACATTATCGATTCGCGGATCTTCAATAACCTTGAACTTTCGTGCTACAAAATACAGAATGATCGCTGACGAAGCTCCAAGTCCGCTAAGTGAAAGAATCGTATATAGTACTGTGGAATTCATATCAAATTACTTTACTCATTGTAAATATAAATGACCTTCTCAGATGATCGCGAAAAAAATATAAACCGACAAAATAAGGTAATAACACCAATAATGAGATCAATCCTGAGAAAAGTTCAGTTATATGAAAGGATGTAAGAATGAGCAGTGTAGTAATTACAAGAACAAAAGGTACAATATAAGCAATCAAAGTAGCTCTCATGCCCATTGTTCGCTTCATATTTATCAGGACTGATTCTCCTTTAGAAAATCCTTCTTCCCTGACAGGTACGTCAATATGCCGGGTAGTTCCTTCGGGTATTCCGCAAGAAGCTTTGGCAAAGCAATTCGCGCATGCTGCGAAGGATGAAATGCGAACTTTTGCAAGTCCGTTAATAATCTCTTCAATCACTCCTTTCTGCTCAATACAAGGAGAGGAATCCATCTTATTCCTTTCATTTTTGGGAAGTACAAAAATATATTAGTTCAGCGAACTTCCTGTTATAATAAATAAATTAACTAATAATTAGAATGATTTTAAATTAAACATCTGCCTGTTCATTACCAAATACTATTGATCGAGTAAGGTAATAATCAGGGCAGTATCACAAATTCGCTATTTCTTTTTAAGAGAAGTAAAAGGGTAACGGTTATTTTTTACCTCAGCTAACCTAACTTTAACTGAACCCACAAGAATGGGTGATTCGGCATATACAACAATATGGTTTTTATCGTTTGTTGCCCATACAGTCATATTTTCGCCTTCGTGAAACATTTCACCTTCGACAAGCATAACTGAAAACTTAATGCATTCAAAAACTCCAATATGCTTCAGTTTGTAATTTTCGATACCGAGATAACGGAAATATATAGGATACAACTCTTTATCAAGCATTATTGAAATTGGTATGGAATCACCTACTTTAGCTTTTGAAAAATCAATATTACGTGCAAAGAGTAATGCGCTCATTATATCGAATGTACAGTTTGTTATAGGCAGCGTATCGAGAGTTGTAGGTTTCTGATTTGTCTTATTTTTTGCATATACTTCATTATCCTTATAATTGTATACATAATAATCGTATTGGCGGTAATTACCTTCCTTAATATTCCTGCTGGCGCTGAATGGTTTCAGCGTATTTTTATCGACAACGGTTTCAAAACGATCCCTGACTTTAAATATCCAGTCCCAACTTTTATAAGTTTCCCCCATTGCTGCAAATTCATATGCCGGTTTATTACGAAAGGTGGTATCGTTAATAGTAAGTTTTACTTCTCCAACTTCTGTCCAAATAATGAACCAATCATAGGAAACAATATATGTAACTTCCTCTCCCGAATTGAATGTGCTGTTTTTACTCCTGCAATCCTGAGCATTCAGGTTGTGCAAACAAGCAAGAGCGAAAACCAGTGAAAAAAAATTCAGATAATTATGAAGCTTTTTCTTTTGCAAAATTAACATATTTTATACCTGCTAAACTAAACGAAAGTTTGTTAACAATATTGAAAAGTTATGCATAAAAAATAGAAAATTTCCGGCTAAGTCTCTATAAAATTAAATTTGAAACCAAGTATCGATTCATAGTATTCACCCCGTTCCATAATATCATCATCCCCCTCTTCATAATACCAGTTAATTGTAAGTTTTCTTTCTTTCTTTGTTATGTCTACCAATGCACGGAGAATATGAAGAATAGCTTTTGATGAACCACTATTAAAGTACTCCAGCTCAATATCGAGAGTAGTAATATCTTTCGGCTCCTGACAATAAAAATACATCCATTCAAAAAGCTGGTCATAAAACAAGGTTGGATCCTCAGGAATTGAACGACCGCTAATTTTAAGCCTTCCATCCACATGAAATCTTACATCAGGAGTTTTTTTTGTACTTTCAATTAGCAGGTTCTCCATGAAAGATATTAATTTGGCAAGTGGATAAAAAAATTAAAAATACGATAATTTAATCTGATAATACTAAACGTAAATCAACAAAAAAGGTACTTCCGTAAAAAACCGGAGTCAATTATAACTAAAATGTTGCAGAATGAATAATGGTATTATTAACAACATTGCACAGAATTATATAATCGATATATTCGGAGCTTTAGAATTTGCTTCGATCAAACACAGACATCAAAAACGTAAAGGCTCTGCTGGTATCCCCTATATAAATCACCCTATTGAAGTAGCTCTTCTTCTTCTCAAGCGGCTTCAAAACCCAACAAAAGAAATCATTATTGCAGCTTTGCTTCATGATACTCTCGAAGATACAGACACAGTTCCTGATGAGATCGAAAAGCGATTTGGAGACAGAGTATTGAATTTGGTTAAAGAAGTTACCGATAATATGAAGTTGTCATCGCGAGAAAGAAAAAATCTGCAAATTTTAAAAGCCGATACATTATCCATCGACGCACAATGCATTAAGATTGCAGACAAAACATGCAATATCAGAGATATCCTGACTACAAGAATTAATTGGACACGAAGAAGAAAAATAGCCTATATCGGATGGGCAATCAAAGTAATGACCCGGATCAAAGATAAACACCAGGGCCTTATTGAAGAGTTTAAAAACGCTGTCGAAGAAGCAGAAACAATGCTCCGATACAAATTTATATTTGACTTTTAATTCTTGCAAACGGAGTATCCGCAAGGTTGCTATATTCACCACGCATAAACTTATGATAGCCAGTTAGCGCTATCATGGCAGCATTATCAGTTGAATATTTAACCTCCGGTATGTATATATGCCAATTATTTTGTATTCCCCCTTCAATTAATTCCTTCCGTAACCCTGAGTTTGCAGATACTCCCCCGGCTACAGCAACATGTTGAATTCCTGTTTTTTTAGAAGCAAGGATCAATTTCTCCATAAGAATTGTGATAATACTATGCTGTATCGATGCGCAAATGTCGGCTTGATTTTTATCGATGAAATTTTTTTCCTCTTTGAGTTTATCCCGGAGAAAATAGAGAAAAGATGTTTTCAGGCCGCTAAAACTGAAATCCAGCTCCTTAATCTGCGGTTTATTAAAACTAAAAGCAAGCGGATTTCCTTCAGCAGCATATTTATCGATGAAGGGGCCACCGGGATATGGCAATCCCATTACCTTGGCGCATTTATCAAAAGCTTCGCCGGCTGCGTCGTCAATGGTTTGTCCTATGATTTCCGAGTTAAGATAATCGTGGACAATCAGTATCTGGGTATGGCCACCGGAAACCAGCAAACATAAAAAAGGGAAAGGGGGTTGAGCTTTGTTCTCGCCTTTTTCCTGAAGAAATACTGATAAAATATGAGCGTGTAAGTGATTTACATCGATAAGAGGAATTTTTCTGGAAAGGGTGAATCCCTTTGCGAATGAAGAGCCAACCAGTAATGCACCCATAAGACCCGGCCCTCTGGTAAATGCTACAGCACTTATATCCTGCTTTCTTATGCCAGCCTTACGAATAGCGCTTTCAACTACCGGTACAATATTTTGCTGATGTGCTCTTGAAGCTAACTCAGGCACCACTCCTCCATATTCACGGTGAATATCCTGATTGGCTATTTTATTTGAAGAAATAAAACCATTATGTATTATTGCAGCAGAAGTATCGTCGCAGGATGATTCAATACCCAGAATAATAATGTCCATGTAACTTAAGTTATTGAGATATAATATATTTTTGCACTGTATACATGATGAGCAAAATTATTAAAAAAATAGTGAAGCTTCTTGCCTATCTGTTGTTGATCCTGTTTTTGGTGCCAACAATACTTACTGGTATAATACAGATACCACGTGTACAGAATTATGCCGTTTCAAAAACACTTCAATGGATAGGCACCAAAATTGGTACAGAACTGTATTTTTCTTCTGTCAGGATTACTACGTTCAACCATATTCGTTTTGAGGATTTATATATTGCCGATCAGGCAGGAGATACATTACTATATGCCAAAAAAACTAGAGCTGTAATGCCAGCTATTTTTAGCTTCATTTTTAATAAAGATCCTATTACCCGACCACTTAAGAAACTTGAATTCGAGGAATCGGTTATTAACTTCTCTATCGATTCAACTCAAACTATTAATTTCCAGTTTATCCTCGATTATATGCTTGCCGGTAAAAAGAGTGAGAAAAAGGGTGGTATTATAAAAATCGACAGGATTAGTCTTTCCGACAGCCGTTTCACCCTTACTTCATATAATAGTCCTGTTGATACGATGGGTATCGATTTCGGCAGAATGCGTTTAAATAAACTGAACTGCAACGTTACCGATCTTACAGTCAGAGGTGATACTATATCGCTTCATATTCGGCCTGCATCCTTTACAGAGGCAAGTGGATTCAATTTACAAAGTATGTCGGCCGATATGGAAATGTGTCGAACCTACCTGCACTTTTCAGAGCTTAAGATAAATACGCCGCAATCGGCAATCGATGCCGATAGAATTAATATGGATTTTAGTAATTATAAGGATTTCAGCCCTGAGAGTCTTTTTGAAAAAGTGCTATTTGAAATTGCTATTAATGAGAGCAATATCGATTTCTTTGATATGGGTTTCTTTGTGGATCTGTTTAATAACTATTCTCAGCAAATAAATCTTGAAGGTAAGTTAAAAGGTCCCCTGGCCAACCTTAAAGGGAAACAGCTTATCCTTGGATGGGGATCCAGTTCTCAACTCTCGGGCGATTTTGATTTAAAAGGATTACCGGATATTCAGCAAACATTTCTTTATTTTAAAATGAATCATCTGTTGACAACTAGAGATGATATCGTTTCAATCCGTCTGCCGGGAAATAATAAGCTTGAGCTTCCGGAATTTTTAAAAAGTCTGAAAGAAATCAACTATCAGGGGAATTTTACCGGATTCTTTGACGATTTTGTAGCACATGGCAAACTAAGCACAAACCTGGGAACCGTCTTCACTGATTTAATGTTTACGCCCGATACTTCTAATATTATTTCCATATCAGGAAGAGTGCTTACAGAGAATTTTCAAATTGGAAAAATGCTTGATTCGGAATTTATCAGAGATATTACCATGGATATGGCTATCACAGGTACCTATTCCAAAACTAATCCTCTTATAGCAAATCTGAATGGGAACATTACCAAACTAACACTTAAGGAATATCCTTATCAGAATATTCACATTGATGGAATACTATCCAATAAACGTTTCGATGGTGAAATTAAAGTTGACGATCCAAATTTGATTATGGAATTTAAAGGATTGATTGATATGGTAGCTGATTTGCCAAAATATAACTTCAGAGCCAATATTATTGATGCCAACTTGTTTGCATTGAATATTTCCGATGCAGATCCTGAATATCATGCATCTTTTCTTTTTAAGGCGAATGCCACAGGGAAAAATATGGACGATATTAATGGTGAATTTAATCTTCTGAATTCTCTCTTTTCAAAGACTGACAAACAAATACAGATTTACGATTTGAACGCTATAGTACGAAACGATGAAAAAGCAAATGAACTGATTGTCAGGTCAGATATTCTTGATGCAAAAATTTCCGGAAAATATACTATAAGCCAACTTAAAGACGATTTCATACTTTTTTTCAGCCGATATGTACCGGCTATCTTCGAAGAACAGTTTGTTGACATGGATAGTATCATAAACAGTAATTTCGATTTCGATATTAATTTTAAACGAACACAGCCATTTTTCGAATTCTTTTTTCCTAATTATCTGATAGGTGAATTATCGACACTTAAGGGAACCTACCGTCCTGAATCTACGGATCAGATATCGTTGACATTTATTACTCCGGAATTAAAAATATCGAATAATTCGCTCAAGGGACTCGTTGTCAATATTGATTCTAATGACTCAACTCTATATGCTTCTCTTGGAAGCCAGTTTTTTAATCTTAGCCAGCGATTCGATCTGGAAAATTTTACACTGGAATCATCCATTATTGATAATGATATTGCTTTCAACACTCGCTGGTTAAACTGGGACACTACGTTGAATAAAGGTTCCGTTTCAGGTCATGTTCTGTTTCATGAGAAAACTAAAAACAAACTTATAAGCATATTATGCAATCCTTCAACAATAACTGTTAACGATTCGTTGTGGAAAATAAACAACTATGCTGTAATCCTGGATACTGCAGGAATTTCCATCGAAAATCTTCGAATTGAACACAATGACCAATTTATGGTCGCTAATGGTAAAATTTCTGACTTGCCTGGAGATACATTACATTTTTCGTTTAATAATTTCGACCTGGCTAATCTCAATTTTTTTACACGAAAACAGAACCTTGAATTTTCAGGTCTGCTAAATGGTTCAGGTAATCTGACAGGTATAAAATCAAATCCTCTGTTCTTTTCCTCCCTGGAAATTGAAAACATGGTATTTAATAGGGAGGAATTTGGAAATTGTACAATTCAATCGCTGTGGGACAACCGGAAAGAATCGCTTAGTATATATGCTGAAGCGCAGCGTGGTTTACTTACTATGCTCAAGGTTAAAGGCGATTTTTATCCTACAAGAAATGGCAAGATGGATTTTGATATCACTCTCAGTAAACTGAAAGCAAATATTCTAAATCCTTTTACGGAAGGTATTTTTTCCGATTTTCACGGATTAATCTCAGGTGATTTAAAGCTGACAGGATCTAAAGACAATCCTAATTTATCCGGTAACCTTAAATTGTTAAAGAATGCTTTTATGGTCGATTACCTTAAAACCCGATATAATTTAACAACTGAAGTTGAAATTGTAAATAACAATTTTATTCTTAATAATATTGAAATCTTCGATCAGGAAGGTAATTATGGTGTTCTCAATGGCATGGTTCGCACCGAGTATCTGAAAGATATCACACTGAATTTAGGCATCAATATCTATAATCTCCTTTGTCTGGATACTAAAGTAACTGATAATGACATGTTTTACGGCACTGCTCATGCAACGGGTTCAGTTAAAATAAAAGGGGCTCCTACAACTCTTAGTTTTGACATAGAAGCTGAAACAAATAAAAATACACGGCTTTTTATTCCGCTGTCTCAGAGTACTGAAGTATTAGAATACAATTATATCAATTTTACGAGGACAGATACAACCGATAATGAAACTGACCCTGATGAAATAGTTCAGAAGGTCAGCCTTGCAGGACTTCAAATGAATTTCAACCTCAGCGTAACACCGGATGCTGAAGTCCAGATAATTTTTGATCCGACAATGGGAGATATCATTAAGGCTCGTGGCACAGGCGATATAGTCATGTCAATCAATACACTTGGAACGTTCGATATGGTTGGGGAATATGCCATTGAGAAGGGGGATTACCTGTTCACCCTTCAAAATATCATTAATAAAAGATTAAAAATCGATGAAGGCAGCAACATGCGTTGGACAGGTGATCCACTTGATGCGGTTGTCGATATTACAGCCGTTTATCGAACAAAAGCTTCCCCATCGGAGCTTTATAATATCAGTGAGGAAGCTCAAAACAGGGTTACTGTTGATTGCCGCATATTTCTTACTGGCAACTTAATGTCGCCCAATATTCGGTATGATATTTATCTGCCTTTTTCGGAAGAAGAGACCAGAAATCGCGTAAACAGTAAAATCCATTCAGAGGAAGAGCTTAATAAGCAATTCCTGTCGCTGATGGTCATGAACCGGTTTATTCCAAGCGTAGATAATCCCAATCAGACTAATGAGGGATACATGGCCGGAGTGAATAATGCCAGCGAATTATTATCGAATCAGTTTAGCAACTGGCTCTCACAAATCAGTAACGATTTTGATCTGGGATTCACCTACAGACCCGGCGACGAAATAACTTCGAACGAAGTTGAACTTGCACTCTCCACTCAACTCCTGAACGACCGCTTAAGTATAAATGGCAGTGTAGATATGAAAAACAATGCTGTAGTTGCAAATTCAGATAAAATAGTTGGAGATGTGGACTTGGATTATAAAATAAATGAAAAAGGTAAAATAAGGTTACATGCCTTTAATCACTCCAACGAAGAATTGTTGAGTGAACAATCGCCCTATACACAGGGGGTAGGTATTCTCTACAAGGAAGAGTTCAATTCATTTGGCGAATTGCTAAAACTCTACTGGGATACACTTACCGGCAAAAGAAAAAAGGTTAAATCTGAGGAAGTCGATATAAATATGGAATGATTGTTTAAAATTTTTTCATTTGAAATAATATCCTAAGCTGTACGTTTTAATAACTTTAGAGAAATATAATATTTACTATAATGATGAACCTGTTTTTTTCTTTGCAAGCTGATGTTACCGGAGCTGCTGAAACTATTACACAAGATGCCGGACAACTTAAAATGCCATTTCTGGAATTGGCCCAGAAAGGTGGTTGGCTGATGATTCCTATTTTAGTTCTTTCAATACTGGCAGTTTATATTTTCTTTGAAAGGTATTTTGCCATTCAGCGCGCGTCACGCATCGATATTAATTTTATGAATCGTATTAAAGATTACATTCACGATGGTAAGCTGGACGCTGCTCTTGCTCTATGTCAATCGTTTAAAAATCCTTCAGCCCGTATGGTTGAAAAAGGAATTCATCGTATCGGGCGACCCCTCAATGATGTGAATGCGGCAATAGAAAATATCGGTAAACTCGAAATTTACAAACTCGAAAAAGGCATCCCCCTCCTGGCAACAGTTGCCGGAGGTGCTCCCATGATCGGTTTTTTAGGTACTGTAATGGGTATGGTTCGGGCTTTCTATGATATGTCGCAACAGGCTAATAATATTGATGTCGGTTTGTTGTCGAATGGAATTTATACAGCTCTTATTACCACGGTTGCCGGACTTATTGTAGGTATTATTGCCTATTTTGCCTATAATATCCTGGTTGCACGGGTTGAGAAAGTTGTGTTCAAACTTGAAGGCACTACTACTGAATTTATGGATTTGTTGAACGAACCTGCTAACCAATAAGGATTCTACTATGGCTATTAGCTCGAGAAATAAGGTCAGTGTGCAGTTTAGCATGTCGGGGATGACGGATATAGTATTTCTGCTTCTTATCTTCTTTATGCTCACTTCTACACTTATAGCTCCCAATGCTATTAAACTATTGTTACCCAGAAGCAGCAATCAGACTGCCGCTAAACCCCTGGTAACGGTATCTATTACTTCTGATCTGAATTATTTTATCGGAACAAAACAAGTTCAGATTCAACAGCTTGAACCTCTGCTTCAGCAAGAGTTAAAATACAGAGTTGAACCCACAGTTTCATTACATGCTGATAAAAGTGTGCCTATTGAATATGTAGTAAAGGTGATGAATATTGCCCGTAATAATAAATACCGGGTTATTCTGGCCACAGCGCCCGAAGACTAATTTCTAAATCGCTCATATGGAACTTGATAGCAGAGGATTGATTGGTACTGCGATTTTTCATACCCTTATTCTGTTACTCTTTATTTTATTCGGGTTTATTACTCCCCTGCCTTTACCTGAAGAAGCTGGCATCCTAATCAATTTTGGCGATTCCGAAACCGGTTTTGGAAGTGAAGAGCTTCGTGAAAACTCAGAAAGTACAAGCCAGAGTCAACCTGAAAGTATGCCTGAAACATATGAAGAAACCAGTGAGGAGGATCCTGTAATGACACAGGAAACTGAGGATGCTCCGGCAATGGTTCCCGTGAATAAACCTCGGGGAAAAAAGCCTGAGAAGAAACCGGAAACTGAAGTAAAAAATCCGGTACCGCAACCGAATAAACAGGAACAAGAAGAGAAAGAAGAACCTAAAGTCGATTCCAGAGCGCTTTATACAGGTAAAAAAGAAGATTCACAGAGTACTAACTCTCAGGAAAATACCTATGGACCGGGAAATCAGGGCAGTCCTACCGGTTCCACGGATGCCACGAATTACGGACTTGGAGGCGGGTCGGGCAACGCCCCGGGTTTTTATCTCGACGGACGAAACCCTTTATCGCTGCCTGTTCCCTCTATCGATTCACCTAAAGAAGGTAAAGTTGTAGTTCAGATTAAAGTCGACCGTGCCGGAAATATTGTGGATGCAGTTCCCGGGGCTAAAGGATCGACAACTCTTGATAGTTACTTACTTAGTGTAGCTAAAAAAGCCGCTCTATCAAGCAAATTCGACAGTAATCCCAATGCCCCCTATTATCAGACAGGAACGATAACCTATATTTTTAGTCTCAAGTAGGATTAATTTATTTTCGTGAATTAATATTGAATCAAAATTTTTACATCATGCAGAAAGATCCGGCATGCAAAAATATTATCCTGTGGATAAGCTTGTTCAGCGTTTCCATGGGATTTCTTGAAAGTGCAGTGGTTGTTTACCTGAGAGAAATATACTATCCATTCGGATTTGGTTTCCCCCTGGTGCCCATGGAAGGTTCAACTGCTCTTACCGAGTTGTTTCGTGAATTTGCTACTTTGATTATGTTGTTTTCAGTCAGTTTTATCTCCGGAAAAACATGGAAACAACGCTTTGCTTTTTTCATATACAGCTTTGCTATTTGGGATATATTTTATTATGTATTTCTTTATTTACTAATTGGCTGGCCAACCTCGCTTATGACATGGGATATTCTGTTTCTTATACCCGTAACCTGGGTAGGACCGGTTATAGCTCCGATTATTGTATCGCTGACTATGATTGCCATAGCCTTACTTATTCTATTAGGTGAAGGGCCTAAAAGAAAATTCAACCTGAATGCCCTGTTATGGAGTTTCTTTATCACAGGTTCTTTATTATTGATCGCCTCTTTTATCTGGGATTATTCCACCTATATACTTGAAAATTATAGTATGGCTAAAATTTGGAATTTATCAGGCGACCCGACCCTTTTCGATATTGCCTATAGTTATATTCCCCGTAAATTTAACTGGCTACTATTTTTTTTGGGCGAAATGGTTATTATTTCAGGTGCTATTCTCTTTGGTTTTAAGAAGAAGCCGGAGGTAAATTAGATTTATCAGTACATTTGGGGTTTCAACTCCGAAGAGCATGGAATGGTACTTATATCCGGCTGTTGTTAGTGTCGGTTTTATTGCAGGTTTTATAAATACACTGGCAGGTGGCGGATCGGCAATTAGTGTTCCCTTTCTTATTTTTCTGGGATTACCGGTTAATGTTGCCAACGGAACAAACAGAATCGCCATCCTTTTACAAAATGCAGTTGGATCGTCAGGCTTTGCAAAGAAAAAAGTTCTCGATTTTAAAAAGGCTACTCCATTGGCTGTTGCTTCTGTTCTGGGTGCAGTGCCAGGTGCTTTAATTGCCAATAATCTTAACGAACTTCTGATGCGAAGAATTGTGGGAGTAGTTCTTATAATTATGCTCCTTTTAGTAATTTTCAAACCCGATATCTGGATAAAATCAAAAGTTGAGAAAAGCCAGAATCGTAATGCACTGATCAGTTTCATAATCTTCTTTTTAATAGGTGCATACGGTGGTTTCATTCAGATTGGTACCGGCTTCTTTCTTATTGCCGGATTAGTCCTGATTGAAAAACTTGATCTGGTAAGGTCCAATGCGATAAAAGTATTCCTCATACTTGTCTATACTCCCCTTGCACTTCTTGTTTTCATACTCAATAAGCAGGTCGATTTTAAATTGGGACTTATTCTTGCCATTGGGAACATGGCAGGAGCCTGGGTAGGATCGAAAGTTGCCGTATCGTGGGGACCCAAATTTATACGTTGGATTCTTATACTGGCGTTAACACTATCATCTGCTAAACTGCTGGGAATATTCTGATTCTGCTATGCAAAGGCGCCATCGCCATCGCCATCATGTAAAATGAATTGGGAATTCTTTAACCGCTCCATGATTTTGCTAGTAGTAATAAAGCCATGTTTCGATTCGCGTTGATAAATAAAGAATTTTTTCATTTCTTTTAATTGAGCAACCAGTTGTGCGTGGTGGCTAACTATGGTCGATACTTTGTTTTCTGTCATAAGCTTCAGGAGAAAAATAGCTATATCAGGTATCAAACTATTATCGGCAATGATATATGGCGTTTTTAAAACTCCCTTATTAAGAGTAAGAATTAAAAATCCTATTATGGTTTCGTAGGCATCGGTAATTTTAATGACCCATTGTCTGAAATCCTTGCTGTACTGAGAGAAGTGATATTTTTTTAAATCAATTTTATTGTCTTTTTTACTCTTTATCCAGGGGAAGTCAATGATCCACTGAAAATCTTCAGCTTTACGTTTAAATAACGATCCGTTCACATTGGCATTGATAAATTCCTCTATATTTTTATTAATATAATTTATTGAAATATACCGGTTTACAGGCTGGATTTCCTTTAAAAGGAAATATAGTCTTAGTAAACAAAATAAATTGAGTGCTTTATCGAATAAAAACAACATAGGACGAAGGATCTTTAATCCCGAATATTTGTTTACCAAAATATGTTTGAAATCAAATAACAGATAGGCTCTTATACCATTCAGATTTGTAAATTCATCGTATTGCGCAGTTTTAAGAAAAGCCGATTTTGAACGGGGAATATAATTCGTAATAAAAATGTTTCCCTGACAAATTTCAAAAGCCATCTCAAGCAACTTTACTGCTATACCTTTCCTTCGATACTCCGGTAGAATCCACATACAGGATAACCAATAAACCTTTTCAGGCAGATCATTAATAAAACAGGTTTCCGGAATAATACCCAGGTAACCAACAAACCTGGATGAATCAAATGCAAGAAGAAGAGCCTCATCTTCTTTATCGGCTCTTGGATTCATAGCATGAGAAATGGCTCTTTTGATGCTAATAGGTAAAAAATCAGCCTGTAAAAATTCATCAGTCTGTATATATTTTACCAGCTCTCCAACTTTTATTGATTTAATCTCAAGGTTCACGCTTCTCTATCTTTAATTATATCAAGAATTCAGCTTCTGAAAATTATATTTTTCCCAAAAAGACCAAGTATTTTATTATATACTATTTCCTTCTTTAAAATGCTTTGTACCGATTCACCATAAATTTCCATTGGAATACGCTGGTAGTTAGTTACAATTGAATCTTTCTTCATACCAGCACACCCGAACGTAAGGTCAACAATTTTTTCTTCATTCAATTTTTTAAAAAAGGAAGTATTCACATGTGCGTCGGTATAGGGAAAAGAAAATACTTTGTAATCCAAATTAAATCTTTTACAAATCAGATCCACACTCCAACTGGTTTGATCAAATTGCTCAGCCTCCGATAAATATTGAAAATCGGGATGATCGATGCTATGCGCGCCAAATGTAAATCCTTTCTCAATAAGATCCTCTATCTGATTTGAACTTAAATAGGGTTTCTCCGTGGCAAGAAAATTCCTAAAATCTATTTCCAATATGTCAGCCAATTCATCGATCAGATGCCTTTTATTATGTTGGATCGAAAGCAGTACCTTCTGGTAATAGGCTCGCTTCAAGTTATTTTTCCTTAGCCACTCATGATAACCGCTCCAATAAGAAGATCCTGATTCTGTGTTGTGAAGTTTTTCAATTATTGAACTGCTTTTTAAGCGATAAAACATCTCTTTGTTATCGATGAAGGCACTGTTTAAAAAACAGGTTGCCGGTATGCCTTTTTCAAGCAGAACAGGTGCAACAAAATCATGAAATTCACGCAATCCATCGTCGAAGGTGAAGTGAAAAACAGGCATGTTAAAGACTTTCCTGTTTCTGGCATTTTCAATAATCTCGCTAAGCGATACAGGACGGGCAATTTTTAATAAGCCCTCAACATCTTTTCTGAATTCGTCGACACTTTTAACCCGGTATAAATATTTTAAATGCGCCGGAGCCATGTTGTTTACAGCATGATAAAGAGGAAGTATTACCTGATTTTTAAGCAATGATTTGAGTCTCTTTTCTCCAATTATTGCTGATAGAGGGTATACAGTTTTGAAAAATAATTTTTTATGTCGATTCATCCTTTTGTATTTACCCGACAACTCTGGTTTCGTTTTTTAAAATATCTGATTATAATCAGATATCTAATGTCTTCCAGTCAACATTTTTATAAAATTGGGCATTTTATTAATATGCAAAGTATAGTATTTCTGTGGTAGCGCTCCAAAGGTGGAATTAAAATACGCTATTCCCTCCATATTGGAACCCTGAAAATCGTACCACTTAAATTTTTCTGAGTATCTTTTTATTTGCTCATCGATAAGCATATACATAGCCTGATTGTTTTTACCCTCCGAAGTAGAACCACATATCTTGAACATAAGTCTGTCATATGAAAACAGATAATATCCCGCTGCCATAATATTGCCCGCATTGTCATACACTCCAACCAACTCACCTGCTCCTCTGTTGAGTGTTTCTTTCAGCAGAATCAGAAGTTGATTTTTTTCTTTAGTCCCATATGTTTTAGCCTGAGTTTGTATCTGCTTTTCAACTAGATCAATAAATTCTTTTATGGCTATAGAAGGAGTAAATTTAAGTCCGGCTGATACTGCTTTTTTTATATTTCTATGGCAATTTCTATGGTATTGCTGTTGAACTTTTGAGTATGCCTGGTGGATATCAAGTTTGTAATTATTGTTCCTGACCATTTTATACCTGCCGACTACAGGCTGATTGCTCTCATTCAATACTATATCGGCCAGTTTAATTTCATCAGGTATATTATTGAGAAAAGAACTCAGTGTCTCTCCAGAAATATTATTGCCAAACAAACCCAGTTGCTGTATGAACAATGGTTTATATATATAGTTAATGCCGAATTTCCGTCGGACAGGCAAAGGCATAACAGCTTTATAATCATCAAGAATCAAGGCAGACCAGCCTGGGCATGTGATGTCAAGATACCATGACATAGAATCCGCTAATGGGTTACCGGCATTGGAAATACACTGATCCCATAGTTTTTTATCAATATCACTTTGCTTTAAGTACCGTATCATACTACGAATTCGTCTCAACCATATTTTTAAAGACCTTTTTCCAGCGCTGCCACTCACCCCTATCACTCAAACTATCATTATGCCACAGGCATATAAATTCACCGCCGATGCTACGAATCAGGCCGGTATAATATTCGAATTCTTTTAAGGCCTCATCCGGCGATAATTTCATATAGGAAAGTAAGGTGCGATCCATAACCTGAAAAGGAAATACCCGTAATCCCGTTTCTTTGTTGTTGATTAAATCGAAAAAATTAAAAGAACGTGCTATTCCGGCTCTGAAACCTGTTTGGGAATTATAGCCCATAGAGTAATCTTCTTTTATTCCGAATTTAATAAGATTCAGATAGGTATCCGGAAATTTCAGGCAGAGAAAATGTTGCCGGCTTGACATAATATCTCTCTTCAACACTCCCGACAGATAGGATATTTCCTGTTTAAGCTTATTATCCGATGTCCTGGATACAAAAGATGGATGTATACCAACTCTTCCCGTTGTATCGAGCTCTTGAATCAAACGATGAAACACCTTCCTATTCATCGAACGGTTAGGATCAAATTTTCCCTTATGTCTGCATAGAATGAAGTATTGCACAGGGTGATCAGGTTTATCCCAGGATTCAGAAATAAAATCATAGGTATCCGCCGGATCAGGATTGTAACCGGTCAGTACTCTCAACCTTTCCAAAAACTGTGAAAAATTAAATCGTATTAATTCTCTGAGCAGAGAACCTGAAGCATATAACCATCCCTTATTCTTGAACAGCCAGGGATAATCGATATCAATCGTGAGGCGAAACTTGTAATTTGTTTCTGACAGGTTCATACATTGATTATCGATCTTAACTATTTCAGCCAGTTTTTTACACCACATATCAACTATAGGAAGACGAAGGAATCCGTTTTTATAGGACAGACTGTTTTCCGCTTTAAAGCGTCCGTATGGGTCGGGATCAAATGGCAGGTATTCTTCGTAGCGGGTTACAAGATAAAAAACTGCAGAAAATAAATCGAAAGGTACAGGATGATTATCATCGGCAAATATCACCGGCAATTTCTCCCATTTTCCAATCGAAGGATTCCAGTTTTTAATACCCTTTTCTTCCAGTAATCCTGAAGGATTAATTCTAATTATTCCGTTGAGTTTATTCTGAGAATAATTAATACGTCCGCCCTCGGTATTTATGAAGGTGTTAAGGTCAGTTAAAATAGTATACTCCACACCCAAAACTTTCGAAAAAACCAGCTTAAATGCATACTCAATCCTTAAGGATAGTTCAGGAGTATAGATTACTATCATTGGAAATTGATTAATAAATTATCGTATTTATAACGTTTCTGCCTGCTAATACTTGTGCAATATAGAAATCTTTAAACAAAAAAAGCTGCCTTTCGGGCAGCCTTTTGCTTAACAAAAGTTTTATCTTATAATTTCGTTGCAGTACAACTTCCTGTCCAGCCATCGAGTACATAATAGGTAAAGATTAATGTATTACCACTAATATTACCTGAGCCAGAGATATTCCATAAGTCACCCCCTGAGTTAATTGTCTGATTTGGTATAGATAAAGCACTCCCGCTAACTGTGGCGTTAACAGCTACATTTCCACCTCCAAATTGAGTAATGACAATGCCATTATCAGTTGTCGATGATTTTGAAATGGTAATAGTATAGGTATCTGTTCCAGAACCTCCACCAACCAGGGTATATGTTTCGTTAACATTCCATTGTCCAACAAAAGCATCACGATCGTCAACCTCTTTTTTACATGAAGATGTAAGCGTAAGACAAATGATTGATACAACAGCTAAGTAGGATATAAGTTTTTTCATTCTATCAGGGTATTAGGTTATGCCTACTCTTTTTGGATTTTCGGCGCACTCCATAAGAAGGTTATTATAATTGTTGGTAAGATAAACATTGTTTCATTTATATGCAACTCTTTTTTATAACCGTACTATTAATATTGTTCTCTTATGGATTAGTATATTAATGAAGTTTTATCAACGAAAATCCAGTTCTATTTCTGTTATTCCTGCTCCACCCCGATCGGCATGGGCGTCGCTAATTTTTTTTATAAAATTCAATGTTCTGAGATAATCCCGTATAAGTTGCCGCAGGATACCGTTCCCTTTACCATGCAATATCTTTAAATTCCTGGCTCCGACAAAAGCGGCATCGTCGATAAATGCCTGAACTTTTGCTACAGCTTCATCACCACTCATGCCCCGTATATCGATTTCCGGTTTGAAGTTTAGCTTGCGCTGCTGAATATCTTCCGATAGTATTGTTCTCTTCTTTTCACTTCTTACAATCACTCCTTTATCAGCCGGTTCAACCTTTGCATGCTCTACAGAAGTTATCATGCTCCCGAAGGCTACTAACAGGGTTTTCTCATGAATTTCAAGAACCTCTCCAACCGTATCGAGACCTACTAGACAAACCTGATCACCTACCTGAAACTCCTGTATCTCTTTTAACTTCTTCTTCTTTCTTGTATTTACCTTCGACTTGCTTAATTCTTCACTGTGCATGGAAAGTCGCTTTCCTGCTGTCTGTAATTCATCGATTTTTTTATCAAAATCGTCGGAATGAGATTCTGAATCACTTAATTGCTGCCTGTAAGCTGTAAGTTGTTCCCTGACATCACGTGTCTTTTCTTTCTGAGCGTGGCTTTCCTTAATTTCGCGAATAGTGCGCTCAATGCTACGGTTCGCTTCTTTTATCATTGTCTGTGCTTCTTCGCGGGCTTCTGCTATAATTCGTTTTCTTTCTTTCTGAATATCTTCTATTTCGCCGCTATACTTCGCATACAATTCATCGAGCGTTCTCTCAACTTTTCGGATTTTTTGCCGCTTTTCTTCCCAGTACTTTTTATCACGAATTATCTCGCGCAGATGCTTTTCATAATTAATATACTGTCCACCCACTTTCCCTGAAGCCTTTTTAAGTATTTCTTCTGGTAAACCTATACTCCGTGCAATATCTATAGCAAAAGAGCTACCGGGTTCTCCAATGGATAACCGGTAGAGTGGTTTTATTTTTTGAGTATCGAAAAGCATGGCTCCGTTAATAATTCCGGGAGTTTCGGAGGCAAAGTGTTTAAGATTGGCATAGTGAGTTGTAACAACACCGAATGCACCTTTTATATTGACTTCATCCAGGATTGCTTCGGCAATGGCTCCTCCCAGTGCTGGTTCGGTACCTGATCCGAATTCATCAACAAGAACAAGTGTGTGTTTATCTGCCGATTTGATTAATTGCTTCATATTAAGCAGATGGCTGCTGTATGTGCTCAAATCGTTCTCGAGCGATTGCTCATCTCCAATATCAATAAATAAATTATTGAAAAGACATGTTTCGCTGTTTTCCTTCATAGGCACCAATAAGCCGCATTGCAACATATATTGTATGAGACCCACCGTTTTAAGGCAAACCGATTTCCCTCCCGCATTGGGACCCGAGATCACCAGAATACGGTTCTTCTCCTCAATCTCGATATCGAGAGGAACTACTTCCTTTCCTTCGGTTGAATGGGAAAGATATAGCAAGGGATGTACGGCATTTTTCCAAATAAAGCCTGAAGTTTTCTTTAAAATAGGCCTTATACCATTTATCTTAAGAGCCAGTTTTGCTTTTGCCCGCAGGAAATCAATTTGTCCGAGTGAATCGTAGGCCATAATTAAATCATCGAGGAATGGACGTATTTCATTGGCAAACGACACAAGAATTTTTATGATTTCCCTTCTCTCGGCATATTCCAGTTCACGCAATTCGTTATTTAACTCAACTACAGCTCCCGGCTCAATAAATACGGTTTTCCCCGATGCGGATTCATCATGTATCAATCCACTCATCATTCGTTTATTTCCTGCTGCAATGGGAATAACAGGCCTGCCACTACGTAAAGTGATCTCAGCATCCACATCTGCCAGTCCTTCCTGTTGGGCCGATTTAAGAATACTCTGCAAACGGCGCGTTACCTGTATCTGTTTTTGTTTTATCTGATTACGGATATTTTTCAATTCAGATGATGCATTATCCTTGACAATACCTTGCTTATTTAGAATTGTATCAATTTGCTCACCTATAAACGGGAAATACTGCAATCCTGACACCTCTTCACAAATCACCCTGTATTTTTCTTTATTCTCCGGAGACCGGAAAAATCGCTCTAACTCTTTAATTGTAGCAATCGATTTGCGTAAATCATTCAGTTCCGTCACATCAGGGTACGACCCTTCCGCCCGTATTTTGTTTAGGCATGAGGTAACATCAATATAATTCTCCTGCGGAAAATTCTCTTCAAAAAGTAATATCTGTCGCAGCTCATCAGTCAGATTAAGCTCATGTTCAACACGATCATAGGATGTTTCGAAAGTCAATTTGTTAAGCCATTTTCTACCCAACTCACATAGACAATTATCGAACACCATCTGTCTGATGTGATCAAAACCTGTTTTATGTTCGAATGTCAATGGAAAAATCACAGTTTTTTAATTACGTCACTAAATTAATATTCTTACAACATTACCTGTATTTTAAAAGGTTTTGTATTTTGAGAGCAAAAGAGTAGTTGAAATTTTTAAACCTGAAGATACATAATTACATGTAGGTATTTTTTGAACTCAGATCCAGCCCTTTAACTTATAATAAACAATGGCACAATACTCGCGTAATACTGTTATTTCATACTTAAGGTAGTTCCACATATTGTACCTGATATTCAGGCCACGAATCTCCTGCTTTTCAGCTTTACATATTTTTTTCTTCTCTACCAAAAGTGATTCTTCGATATCTTCTTCAAAGGAAGGTGCCCCTCCGACCTCGGAAAAACCAATTTTTCGAAATGTAGCGACAGAGCGAAACATATGCTCGGGAGATGTCACTATTCGCAAAGCAAGACTGTCAGCTGCAACTTTTCCAAGCATATTAAAAATATTGAGTGCCTGAGTACGGGTATTAAATCCTTCTTTTTCATAAATTATCCTAACGCTATCAATACCCCTCATTTTTAATTCTTCTCCCATAAGTAATTCCGGCGAATATTCTTTCTGTGCCATGTCAGCCGGAATAGCAATAATTACTTTACTATGGGGATATATATGTGCAATTTCAGCAGCATAGTAACATCGTATCAAGCCATCAGGGCTGGGCATTCCTCCCCCACCCATCAGTACAACAATATCAGGTGGAGATTTAAGTTCTGAATTATGAGTACCCAACCAGTAATAGGCCCAAAAAGGATAGTCGGTAAAACTGAATATGACAGCGAGGAAAGTAATTACACCCAATATCATAAATACTTTTTTGAAAAAATTAACTACCCATTTCCGGACAGCCAGGACTTTTGGATTAAGGTTTAGTTTCACAACAATATGGATTATATGGATCCAGTTTACATTGCACAAAATAATAAAAACTTCTTATAATCAGACAATCCGCATACATTTTAATGAATTGCCAGGTTCATCTGTTTTTATGCAGGAGAAAACATAACAATTTCTAAACTGTTAATTTGTAAATAGTTTAGACCAGATGGGCCGGAGCTTTCAATAAGCAATTGCTTACTTTGCTCTTCTTCAATAGGGATGAAAAATGAGACTACAACACAAACATAATAAGAGGCAGTATAGCATTCTCAGAACTAATGATGAAGTAAAATACGATGTTTCAACACTCAGAGCCGGTAACCGGTTTCAGGTATTAAACATCAAAGATCTAACAGATTCAACCTATATTTTACAATTTGATCGCCATGAGGTCCGGTTTGTTGCCGGGCAAAATATTACACTTGGGTTACTCGGCGATAATCAGATCCGGGAATACTCTGTTTATAGTCCTGTCAATAAGCCCTATTTCGAAGTTCTAATTAAAGAGGTAGATGAGGGACTTGTATCGCGAAAATTGCATCGTACAAAAGTGGGTGACATTCTTAAATTTGACGGACCTTTCGGTTTCTTTACATTTGATGAAGACAAATTAACTCAAAATAAATTCCTGTTCATTGCTACAGGTACCGGTATTGCTCCCTTTCACAGCATCACAGGAACCTATTCCGACCTGAACTATAAAATTCTTCACGGAGTGCGGTATGCTAACGAAGCCTACGAAAGAGATCATTATCCGAACGACAGATATGTGCTTTGTACATCGCGTAATACGAAAGGCGATTTCCCCGGACGTGTTACGGATTATCTGTCGTATAATGCAGTAGAATCCGGCACTTTGGTTTATCTTTGCGGCAATTGTGATATGATTTATGAAATTTACGACCTGCTCATCTCAGGCGGGTTCAATGCAGACCATATAAAAACCGAAGTCTATTTTTAAATTTGTCCCTGAAATATTATAAAAGAAGAGTGAATCAGATCAGCAGAATGAATTATCATTTAGTTACACTGGGTTGTCAGATGAATAAATCGGACAGTGAACGCATTGCTTCGGTAATCGAAAAAATGGGTTATGGCTGGAACGACAATGAAGAGGAGGCTGACTTGCTGGGAATTATTGCCTGTTCAGTGCGCCAAAAAGCTATTGATAAAGTATATACACGGATAAATAGATGGAATTCGTGGAAGAGCAGGAAAAACCTGGTTACCTTTGTCACAGGTTGCGTTCTTCCTGCCGATCGTGAAAAATTTTTAAAACTTTTCGATCTCATCTTTCAAATTAGCGAGCTACAACAATTTCCTGAAATGCTCCGTTCATATGGCGTTATTACTCCGTTTTCTTTAAATAAAAAGCAGGAAACCTCCGATGAGATTTTTTCCCATCAGGTAATTCAATCCGATTTTAAAACTCTGGTTTTTGATAATAAAAAAACTATTGCTGGACGAGCCGTTCAGATGAAATTGCCTGAAACCACAATCTCGGAATTCTGGCATGTTAAACCTCATTACCAGTCGGCTTTCGAAGCCTTTATTCCTATTCAGAACGGTTGTGATAAATTCTGTACATTTTGCGCCGTACCCTATACCCGTGGACGTGAAATTTCGAGGCCAAGCAAGGAAATTATTGATGAGCTAACGGATTTGGTAGCCAGAGGTTATAAATCAATTACCCTGCTTGGACAAAATGTTAATTCATATGGTAAGGATAAAAAGGGCGAAGAAATCAGTTTTGCATCCTTGCTGCAACAAATTGGTAAAATGGGGGATAGATCAGAAAAAGAATTCTGGGTTTACTTCACATCACCGCACCCGCGAGATATGAGCGACGAGGTATTTCAAGTCATCAGCAAGTACAGGTGCCTGGCAAAACAAATACACCTTCCTATACAATCAGGCGACGATAAAGTTCTTATCCGGATGAACCGCAATCATAGCCTGAATGACTTTAGAAACATAATGAAATCAATAAAGAAATATCTTCCAACAGCAACTGTATTCACAGATATTATCGTAGGTTTTACCGGCGAAACCGAGGAGCAATTCATGAATACCCGGAAGGCTATGGAAGAATTTCGTTTCAATATGGCCTATATTGCCCGCTATTCCTCCCGACCCGGAGCAGCGAGCTCACGTTGGGAGGATGATGTTCCGCACACAATTAAAAAAGAACGTCTGCATAATTTGAGTACGCTACTTCAGGAGCATTCCCTGCAGTATAATAATTCGATGATTGATAAGTCCTATAAAGTGCTAGTGACGCATCAGGATCGCAAGAAGGGTTATTGGTCGGGGCTCACCGAGGGAAGGATTATAGTACGTTTTGCATCTGAAAATACGAAACTCGCTGGAAGTTTTACAGATGTTAAAATTACATCGGCAGCTGATTTCTCCACTGAGGGTGTACTCTTAAAAATATATTCAGAGGAATTGACTGAAGCATGAAACGAAAAGTAGCTTTTAAAACCCTGGGATGCAGACTTAATCAGTTTGAGACCGATTCACTGATCACTGATTTTCATAAGGCAGGCTATGATATTGTTGGTTTTAATGAAAAAGCCGATGTATATGTTGTTAATACCTGTACAGTTACCAACCAGGGCGATAGAAAATCGAAATACACCATCAATCAGGCCATGCGAGTAAGTGATACAAATTCTGTTCTTATAGTCACCGGCTG
>CAZMVE010000035.1:0-4058 GCA_964569585.1 uncultured Bacteroidales bacterium
ATTAAAATATTAACAGAGAAAAATATTAATTGGCTAGTTTTGCAAAGCTCTCAATTGGTAAAAAACATAAAACCTTCCGCGGTAAACTCTTTCAGTAACACTATCCTTGATGATGGCCGGTTGTTGGTACCACAGGTTGACAGAACCATGGCTGTAGGATCGGGCAGATCGGAAGCCAGTACCTGATCGAACCAATCACGAAACTGTTTAAAGGGATCGGTGCAAAGCTCGTCTCTTGATAAAGTTCCTTTCAGATATTCATTGCGTAATGGATACAAACCGGACATTTTTCTACTATGTTTTTCACAGTAACATCCCAACAAGTTTATTGTTCCTTTGAACTCAAGTTTGCATTCATAATGCTTGCATTCAGTTCATATCCAATTAGCAGGGTGAGAGCATTAAAGTTAAACCAGAGCATAAGTGCAATGAGTGCTCCAATCGATCCGAAAAATTTATTGAACTGGGCAAAATGATTCACAAAGTAGGAAAATCCTAGCGAGGCAGCAACGGTGAGGATAGTGGACAAACTCGATCCAGCTGAAAAGAAACGGAATTTGGTCCTTCGGCGGGGTGTCAGGTAATACATAAAGGAAATGCAAAAATAGGTCAGGACAACAATGATAACCCACTTACCAATAATGAACATGTAATAGGTCGAGTTCAGCCTGATATAGCCCTCAATAAGAAGTCGCTCAAGCCAGGTTTTACTGAAAAACATGATAAGAGCAGCAATGATGATAAGCAGGTAAAAAATAAATACAAGTGCCACAGCAACCAAACGCTGTGTATACCATGGACGGGTCTCGATAATATGGTAGGTAGTATTAAATGCATTGAGCATACCGCTGACTCCCTTCTGGGCAAAGAACAGACTTACAAGAAGGCCAAAGATGGGAAGTCCACCATGTTTGCTGAATATCTCGTTCAATAACGATTCAATAGCGATGTATGAATTATCGGGCATGATTCTATGAAAAACCTCCAGCAGCTCATCTTGAAAATTTGTTACAGGGAGCAGAGGTATTAAAGCCAATAGGAAGATAACACCCGGTCCTAGCGCCAGCATAAAATTGAAAGCTATTGCCGAAGCTCTGATATTCAGTGATCCTTTCTGAACACCCTTTACAAAAAACCAGAAAGCATCGTACAGAGGAACTCTTTCGAAACCAGGTAGTGTTACATGCCGCAAATGCATACCAAACCGGTGGATCTGTTTATTAAAAAGGCGGTATGTTCTTTCAGGCTCGATAATAGGTTTTATTTTTTAAAAATCAATGGCTTTGAGGCTTAGGTCAATGCTTTTTATATGATGCGTTAATGCTCCTACTGAGATATAATCTACTCCACACTCAGCGTAGCTTCTTATATTGTCCAGCGTAATATTACCTGAAGATTCTATCTCGCACTGCCTGTTAATTAACTCAACTGCAGTGTGTGTGTCGGTGATAGAAAAATTATCAAGCAGTATTCTATCAACTCCTCCCGTGTCTAAAATTATTTTTACATCATCGACGGACCGGGCCTCTACTTCAATTTTAAGTGATTTCTTTTTTTCAGCAAGATAACTTTTTGTTTGTAGAATAGCCGCTTCAATATCTCCTGCAAAATCGATGTGATTATCTTTCAGCAGGATCATATCGTAAAGTCCGAAACGATGATTAACACCTCCTCCGATTCTTACCGCCTCTTTGTCGAGCAATCGCATGCCGGGAGTTGTTTTTCGTGTATCGAGTATTTTAGTTTTTAAACCTTTCAGGGCTTCTACATATTGCGCAGTTTGTGTAGCAATTCCGCTCATATGTTGCATGATGTTCAGGACGAGACGTTCAGATTTAAGTATTGAGTGTATGTTGGCTTTTACCTGGAATACGATATCACCCGGTTTAATTTTTGCGCCTTCATCCATTCGCTGGCTAAACAGAACCGCATGGTCCGATTTGAGAAAAATCATTTTTGCCATGCCAATTCCCGCAATAATTCCCTCTTCTTTGGCAAGTAATTGAGCCGAGCCTCTAGCATCTTCAGGGATACAGGCCAGCGAAGTATGATCGCCATCGCCAATGTCTTCCCTTAATGCCAGATCGATAAAATCTTCGATCAGATTATTCAACATGCTCGTATTCAATTCGGAGTTGATGGATATAAACCTTTGATTCCATTGTTTTCAGGAGGAATGTAATACGATACTTGGTTGTCCCGGAAATAAGACTACCAATAGCATACTTCGAACACTCCTTACCCCCCTGATGCAATATCTGGAATTGTTTTGGCGGATTATCTGCAAAAAAATTACGTAATATTATTTCAGCCTGGATTTTACTGTAAATACCCTCTTTGTCGAACATGGTAAGTTCTATAGTTTGATTAAAGTATTTGGCCAGCTGTGTTGCATTACCCGAGCCAAATGCGCTCACTATCTCACCGGGTATGTCGACGGGGAAAGCGTGTAGGGAACCGAGCAATAATATAGAAATTATAATAATTCGTTTCATTGTCTGTATATTTTTCTTGAACCGGATACTTTCACTTGCTGTTGCGGCATGCTTACTGTTTCATTGAGTATATATGCCTGTTAAAGTTATCGAACTTAAAAGAAAGTTCTTTTTCCGGTTCAGGATTTATTTATTGCTTGCAAAAATTAAACCATTCTTTATAGTCTAAACTTAAGGAAACTTATTTTAAATAAAAATTCCTTTTAATACCTGTAAGTCATGAAATACTCTTTGGTTTGTATATTGTTACCACAATTATCGTCTGTAAAAGGCTTTGCCTTCATATTTCAGGTACATTTGAAATTGTACCGGGTCAATTTATATTCATGGCATATTTGTTGATAAATCGTGAGATATAAAAGACGATTATTTGTAATATTGATTCAATGAAGCTAACACTTTATAATGTTGGAAAGACCGATATTGCCTATATCAGGCAGGGAATAGACGATTATAAAAAACGTATCGTTCATTTTATTGATTTTTCAATTATCGATATCCCTGCAACAAAACATACTAAAAGTACAACTCCTGCTGAGTTAACCACCAGGGAAGGAGAAATCATTCTTGATTCTGTTTCAGGTAATAATCTTATAGTTTTGCTCGATGAGAAGGGCAAGAAATATACAACACGTGAATTTTCAGACTGGTTGAAAAATCTGATGAATCAGAGTATTAAGAAAGTGGCTTTTATTTCAGGGGGAGCTTATGGTTTCTCGGAGAAGGTATACCAGGCTTCGCACTTACAAATTTCACTTTCAAAGATGACCTTTACACACCAAATGGCTCGTCTTATTTTCATTGAGCAACTTTACAGGTCTCTTACATTAATTAGGGGGATTCCTTATCACAACGATTAAAATAAAAATGCTGAAATGAAAAAAGTCCAATTCTTGTTATTTTCTGTTCTGTTTCTAACACTTTCCATTATACTTTCCTCATTTACCGGAATATTATCTAACAAAACCCGGTATGTGAAAAATGTTGAGAATATTCTTAATCAGAAAATTGAGAAAGTACATGCTTATTTTATCCGTTTCGACAAAGCTCATAAAAATGAAATACCGAAAATAGTTGACGATCTCGAAAAGGAAGGCATAATACTCCTGAAATATTATAAAGATTCATTGATATTCTGGTCATCGAATAGCATTCCTGTAAATAATGTATTTGAGGATAGCACCTATAAAAATCACATAGTTAATTTCTATAATTCTTACTATTATGCCGAGATGTACGAGCACGATAGTAATACCTGCATCGGACTCATCAATCTGGCCAATCGTTATCCCTATGAGAATGAATTTCTCCATTCCGGATTTAATCGTAGTTTCAGGCTCCCGTCCGATGCCGATATAGGATCCGATCCCGGTAAAGGATACTCACTTTACGATAAAGAGGGGAACTTTCTGTTCAGCATAATAGTTCCAAAACAGACTAGGAGTGCAGGTCCACAAAGCATTATCGCCACTCTGTTTTTATTTGCCGGTTTGATCTTATTTGCTTATTTCATCATCCTGTTACTCAATGGGATGACAAATTCTGGTAAACGATTCAGGTTTA
>CAZMVE010000035.1:4158-26333 GCA_964569585.1 uncultured Bacteroidales bacterium
AGTCTGGTCTATAATTCCAGGATCTCGTTTCGACTCAATGAAACTGACCAGATCTCCATTTATTCACTGATCAGTATTTTTATTAATGGATTGAATTACTTCTCGGCAGGATTAATACTTATCCGGATTTTACAAAAGAGTACTAAACATATTGATTACCTGATTTTCTTGCAGGTTTATGGATTTACAACAGCTATTGTTTTTGCAGGGATATTTTTAATTTTTGGGTACCCCCTTGATAGTATTTCCATTGTTTTCTTTTATTTGATTTCCATAGTAATGGGTATCCTAAACTACAAGAGGAATGATATTTCCGGCTATTCATTGCAGGTTTTACTTTTACTGATTTTTTCGGTTTATTCATTGGCTTATATGATTTCAGAAGGAAGTAAAAAAGAATATAGTGTCAAATCATCACTGGCGTTGAGCCTTTCAAATGAACATGACCCGGTAGCAGAATATCTTTTTGAAGAATTGAGTGAAAAAATTGAAACTGACACTTTCCTTATAAACAGGCTGAATGAGCAGATGATAGGTATTGATGAACTGTTCAATTATCTGGGGAAAAATTATTTTACCGGCTTCTGGAGTAAGTATAATATGCAAATTACACGATGCCGGCCAATCGATAGTGTTCTGATTGAAGTGCCCGATTATCAATGGTTTCACTGTTATGACTTTTTTGATGCTATGATAGATGAAATTGGGCTCAACCTGCCAAATACACGATTTTTTTATCTCGATAAAAAGACCGGCCGGATAAGTTATTTAGGAAGATTTCCTTTTGTATTGGAGGGTCCGGATCAGGAAATAACACTTTTCATCGAATTAGACTCTCGATTAACAAGAAATCTCCTGGGCTATCCGAGATTACTTCTCGACGAAGTATTACAAAAAGATCGGATTATCGAAAAATATTCATATGCTAAATACTATAAGGGCAGCCTGGTAACTCAGTCGGGTGATTTTAACTATAGTTTGAGTGATGATATATTTGGAACTTCCAATCTCGAGTTTCGGAAGATAAAACTCGATGGGTATCATCACCTGCTTTATCAGCCGGAGAAAGATAACCTGATTGTATTAAGTTCACCCGGTATAAAATTCATTGATATCATCGTTGGATTTTCCTACATATTTCTGTTCTATTACCTCTGTTTAATGCTGGTTATAATTATCCGGAATATGAGTCGGTCCGGTTTCCGGCCTTTAAACAATCTTCGCAATAAAATTCAGTTTTCAATCATAGGTATTCTGATTATTTCTTTATTACTGATAGCTTCAGGTACTATATGGTTGAATATAAGGAATTATAAGAAAAATCAGGATAATATACTGCACGAAAAAATTCAGTCGGTGCTGATCGAATTAAAGCACAAACTTGCCTATGAAGATGTACTTGAATTCTATTGGAGCACCGCGAATTACGATAATCTCGATCAGTTACTTATTAAATTTTCAGATGTATTCTATTCTGATATAAATCTGTACGACCCTCAGGGAGCCTTGCTTGCCACATCGCGATACGAAATTTTCGACCTGGATCTTCAAGGGGATAAAATGGATCCTATTGCCTACTACAGACTTCATTCTGAAAAAAGGGCCCAGTTTATTCATCGTGAAAAGATCGGGGAATTAACGTATCAATCGGCATATGTTCCTTTTGAAAATATGGAAGGTAAGTTGCTTGCCTATCTGAATCTGCCCTATTTCACTAAGCAAAAAGAATTCCAGACAGCATTATCCGCATTAATTGTGACAATTATTAATATCTATGTAATTCTTTTTCTGATTACCATTGTCATTTCCATATTTATTTCCAATCAGATTACACGGCCACTTGAGATGCTTCAACAACGCTTCAGACAATTAAAAATTGGCGACAGGCACGAAGAGATCTATTACAGGAGAAAGGATGAGATTGGAAGGCTTGTTGAAGAATATAACAGAATGGTGAGAGAACTCGAGAAGAGTGTCGATTTGCTGGCAAGATCGGAAAGAGAATCGGCGTGGCGCGAAATGGCGAAACAAATTGCCCACGAGATCAAGAATCCCTTAACTCCTATGCGGTTGAGCGTACAACAACTGCAAAAAATATGGAGTGATAAAAGAGAAGATTTCGATAAATATTTAGAAAGCGTTTCCGCTACACTGATCGAGCAGATCGACAACCTGTCGGAAATTGCTTCTGAATTTTCCAATTTCGCAAAAATGCCTGAAATCAAATCGGAAACTGTTGATGTCGTTGATGTAGTCAGGAAATGCGTTAAATTATTTGAAGGGAGCGCTGCCTACTCCATAACTTTTAAGACAACCGGCGAAAAACTTTTAATAACATCCGATAAGGAGCAGCTATCGAGAGTGTTGATCAATCTTATAAAAAATGGAATACAATCTATACCAGATGGAAAAGGGGGAATCGTAAAAGTTGAGTTACAGAAAAATAACAAAGAGGTTGAAATACGGATATCAGATAATGGTCGGGGCATCCCCGACGAGGTAATCCCCAAAATGTTCATGCCCAATTTTACTACAAAAACAAGCGGGATGGGCTTAGGGCTTGCTATAGTAAAAAACATTGTGGAACAATTGCAGGGAAAGATCATCTTTACAACAAAACTGGGAAAAGGTACAGAATTCAGACTACAGTTTCCTGCCTGAATTTATCTTATTGGGACACAGGATTCATTCTACTGATGTATTCCTGCTTATTGTTAATAGATAGGATGCTCAGAGCAAAAGATTATTTTTATCTTTGAGTTATTCAGAAAAGTTAAACCGTTGAGGAAAGGACTACCGGGCATATTAATTTTCTTATTATTGATTCCGCATTTCTCATTTGCTCAATCAATTAGTGGAATTGTTAATTCCTACTATAAAGTAACAGAGGTACATACCGATTATATACAATTGGAAGTAGGTTCCGACTTAAGCAGTCTTCAGCCAGGAGATAAAGTGGTATTAATTCAGATGGCTGGAGTAAATGTTCCTGATATTCCTGGTTTTGAAACCGAGAATTTATCGATTTCAAATTTAGGTAATGCCGGGCATTATGAAATGCTGGCTGTGAGTGGCGTTAACGATGCTACCGACCGGGTTACGGTTACTGTTACGCTTGATGATTCGAAATATACAACCGGCGAAAAAATTCAACTGGTAAAAATCTATGAAGCCGATTATACAACGGTCAGTGGAACACTCACAGTTCCTTCCTGGGATGGCGATACGGGAGGAGTAATGGCACTTGTTATTTTTAAGAAGCTTACCCTTAATGCAAATATTGATGTTAGTTCCAAAGGTTTCCGGGGCGCCAATCCGGAACCGGATTATACCATGGGATGCCGTCCGGCTTATGTGCCTGATACTTTTTACTTCCAATCGAGTGTGAACGTAAAAGCGGGAAGGAAAGGAGAGGGGAATATTAAGGCAATATTCAACTATCCGATAGGACCCGGAAGGGTAGTCACGGGTGGTGGAGGTGGATTGGGTTGGTTTGCCGGCGGGGGTGGAGGAAGTCATTATGGTGCAGGAGGAATCGGAGGACGACAGAAACAGGGATGTGCGGAGGGTTTATATGCTTCTGGCGGCATCTCATTGACTTCATATAATTTCTATGGCTTCGACAGGGTAACTTTAGGGGGTGGTGGAGGTTCTTCAACTGAAGATGTAACCTACTCCGCCACAAAGGGTGGAAATGGAGGAGGAATTGTTATACTGCTGGTAGATACTCTCGTAGGTAATGGAGGTAATATTGTCAGTAACGGAGAAGCAGTTGCAGGAACTGTATCTGCCGGTGGCAGTGGAGGCGGTGCTGGTGGAGCTGTACTGCTTGATGCAAATGTTTTTTCAGGAAGCATCATCATAAATGCACGTGGTGGAAAAGGCGGAGATACAGGCGGCACTCCTTATACTGGTGCGGGAGGTGGTGGTGGGGGAGGTGTTGTCTGGCAGGCAGGATCAGTTCTGCCCACAGGAATGACATTTTCTGCTGCAGGAGGGAATAGGGGAGAATCACCCAGTTCATCTTATCGCGGAGTGGCCGGATCAGCAGGTACGCGACTAACCGGATTACAGTTGCCATTAAACGGATTTTTATTCAATTCCCTGGTAGCGCCAGATACCATATGTGCCGGTATGGAACCGGAGGTCATCACAGGTAGCATGCCCAAGGGTGGTTCTTCGGGTTACACCTACACCTGGTTGCAGAGTACCGATAGCGTAAACTGGAGCAATGCTGTTGACAGGGGCGGTTCCGATTCCCTGCATTTCTACCCTGCCGAACTAGTACAAACTACCTATTTTACCCGCGTGGTGGAATCGGGAGTGGTTATCGATACAGCCCGCGCAATAAAGATCTTTGTTCACGATTCTATTGAGGGAAATTTACTGACCCTGCGCGATACGCTTTGTTATAAGATGAGTCCCGGAATATTGAGTGGAGGGGTGTTAAGCGGAGGAAACGGCTCTTATAGCTATCAATGGGAATCGAGCATAAACCAAACTAGCTGGGATCCCAGGTCTACAAATCCATCTTTCAACGAAGGCAATCTCCAGCAATCAACCTATTACCGGCGTATTGCCAAATCGGCCAGGGTGTGCATCGATACCAGCAATATCGACACACTATCGGTAATACCATTAATAACCAATAACACATTCCTACGGGCGGATACTGCAATCTGTTCGGGCCTCGATGCCGGTGCAGTTAAAATGTTATATCCCGGAGGGGGAGATGGAACCTATCAGTTGCAATGGTGGAATAGTACGGATGATATATCCTATTCGCCCATTGGCGGAGCAACTGGTCAGAATTATGCTCCGGGTACCTTAATTACCGACCGTTACTACAAAAGAGTCGTGCATTCAGGAGCAGATGCTGCCTGTAAGGATACAAGTGTTTCATTCTATATTGAAGTCTATCCTTTAATTTCGAATAATCAGATCCAAACCGATTCGATAAGGTATTGTGCAGGGAATATTCCTCTTCCTTTTACTGGATTATTACCAACAGGTGGCGATGACCCGGATTATAGCTATTCATGGCAACAACGGGAACTCTTGGGTTCGTGGTCAGATATAGCTGGCGAGGCAACAATAAATTATGCCCCTTCAACACAATTTGAAGATACGGTTCAGATACGCCGTGTGGTAGAATCGGGACTTAATTCAACCTGTGTCGATAATAGCAATATCATTCAACTTGATGTCATACCCTATATAATAAATGATCTGGTTACTACCGATAGTGCCATTTGTGAGGGAGCAACTCCACTGCCATTCACGGAAGCAGTTGCTTCCGGTGGTGCAGGTGCAGGTAGTTATGGATATCTTTGGGAATCACAGTTAGTTTCAGGCGGATCCTGGCAACCGGCTCCCGGAATAAATGACCAGCCTTCCTATACCTCCGGTGAATTAACACTATCTACTCAGTTCAGGAGAGCAGTAACTTCCCAGATTTGTAGTGACAACAGCGATCCGGTGACCATAACTGTATATCCTTATATAATCAATAATTCTATAACCGGGAGTGCTATTCAATACACTTGTTTCAATACAGGCAAAGAATTGAATGGTAATCCGGCTCTTGATGGTGGAAAACCCGGGGACAAAAGGTTCATATGGGAGGATTCTGATGAAGGTGTCAACTGGGATCAGGCCGATGGAGTATTTAACCAAGTTGATTATACTTCACCGGCATTATCCGATACCTTGTTTTTCCGCCGCATTGTTCTGTCGGGCGAACACGATCAGTGTATGGATACAACCGATGCTGTTCTTGTCAGAATTAACGATCTTCCTTCCGGGGATATATTAAGTGGTATCGATACTGCCTGTGCCGGAAATAGTATTACAGTTCAATATACGGGTCTTCTCGGTCCCTCGCCCTGGACCCTTATTCTGGGTGAAAATAATCCGGGCACATCATTCATTGTTACTTCACCTTCAGGAGAAATTAATTTTCCTACCTATGAGTCGGGATTAATACGTGTATTAGATCTGATGGACGACAGTACCTGTCATGCCGACCTGAGTTCCAGCACGGGTGTTATCGATCTGACGGTATATGAAGTGCCTGTTGCCTATGCCGGCGCCGATACGCAGATTTGTGGACCCATCTATAACCTGAATGCTCTTCCTTCGGTGGGAACGGGTACCTGGAGCGGAAATGGCGTTACGTTTGTTGATGAACACAACCCTCATACGGAGGTTGAAATACAAACATACGGTTCCTATATTTTTACATGGACTGAGGAAAATTGGCGATGTCCCGATGCCGATGACATAGAGGTCATATTTTACCAACAGCCTGAAATACCTTTTGCGGGTGAAGACCAGAGTCTCGATTATATATTCTATACCAATCTCGATGCAGATCCACCGGCTTTCGGTGAGGGTTACTGGCAATTTGTTACAGGAACAGGAATGTTTGAGGATTCCACCTTATATAATACTTTCGTGGAATTTCCTGAGCTGGGCACCTACGAGTTACGGTGGACTATAATGAATGGTGTCTGTGAGCCGGTTTCAAATATAGTTACTGTCATTTTGAATGATTTGCAAGTCTTCAGAGGATTTTCACCTAATGATGATGGGATTAATGAAGTGTTCCTGTTAAAACTCAGCGGACGGGAGAAAGTGGAACTGATAATTCTTGACAGGTGGGGGAATCAGATATATTCCGGTTTCGGTGTGGACGAAATTTCATGGGATGGGACTATTGACGGAGAAAACCCAGTGCCTGAAGGGACTTACTTTTATATTATCAAAGATCCAAGTAGAAAAGATGATGAAGTAGGATCTCTTGAACTTCGACGATGAAAAATAACATACTGTTCTATATTATTGTTTTACTCTTTTCACTGAACGTGCTTTCGCAGCAAATGCCCGATGTTTCCCTGTTTGGTGAGAATCAGGCCTACTATAATCCCGGTTTTGTCGGTAACCAGGAAGTACTCAGCGCAAACTTTTTTTTCAGGGCTAAATGGATAGGCGTTGACGGAGCTCCCGTTACAGAGGTCTTTCTGGCCCACGCTCCCATGCGTGATCCTGCAGTTGCCATGGGCATACTACTGGAACACGATGCAATGGGTATTTTAGGGTATACGGGGGTTTATCTGAATTATGCCTACCGGGTTAAAATAGGTACTAACCGGATTTCTTTTGGTCTTAAAGGAGGAATAACCAGCGGATCGCAGGATTATATCACCCTTCGTGATAATGTTCCCGATCCGTTATTCAGTGATAACAACCAGACATTTTTCGTTCCGAATTTTGGGATTGGAATCTCTTTTTCAGGAAAATATTATTGGGCTGGGATATCTGTACCGCGATTGTTCGGATTTGAGAGTCGGGCTTCGGATACCTATAGAATGGTTCATGATTTCTGGAGATACGAATATTTTTTTACAGGGGGAGGAAGATTTTATGCCGGTACTGACCTGACCTTCGAGCCTTCGGCACTTTTTGTATACAATAGCAGATATAATAAGGTGGATAAAGTAAGATTATCGCTTATGGCTATGGGAATTTATAAAGGTGCTTATAAAGCAGGTTTGGGATTACGTCTACACGATGCTATTATTATGGCGGTAGGTTATCAGTTAAACCGGCAATTTTCACTGGCTTACAGTTACGATCTGAATATTGGTCTTCTAAGCAAGTATTCATCAGGTTCGCATGAAATAAACATCAACTATAAGTTTGGATATAAGGTTAATGCTTCAAATCCAAGGGGTTTTTAACAGATGATAATACGATATACCGCCATATTATTATTTACGTTGAATCTTTTATGTGCGGATGCACAGGTGTTTTATCGGGCCGATCGACTTCCTTTTAATTCTGCAACAGATAATGAGATGGCACCGATGATATATAAAAATGGTTTGGTTTTCAGTTCCAACCGGAAAAATGATATTGTACTGGTAACTGTCGATCAGGAAGGTAATTATATGTACAACCTGTATTTTGTTAACAAGAAAGGACATAAAAACTGGGGTTCGGTAAATATTTTCACAAAAGATCTGGCTTCGCGTTACAACGAAAGCTCAGCTTGTTTTAGTAGCGATGGTAATACAATTTATTATACAGCTACAATAAATACTTCCAATAAAGTGGGCGATGAGTTTACAGGCGACACACTAAAGAATGGAATTTTCATCGCAAAATGGGAAAATGAACACTGGTCGCAACCCGACGCATTTCCATACAATAGTAAAACGTACGATGTTAGTTTTCCGTTTTTCAGTGATGATAATCAACGTTTGTATTTTTCAGCACGTAATCCTGAGGGATTTGGAAAATATGACCTCTATTACTCCGACAATAAAAATGGAGTATGGTCGCAACCTGTGAATCTGGGGCCAGTTATAAATACTTCCGAGAGTGAAGTCTTTCCGTTTTTATATATGGAAAAAAGGCTATATTTTTCATCAGGAGGCCATCGCAGTGAAGGGGGACTTGATATTTTTTATTCTGACTTATTAAATAATGAATGGACTTTACCAGTCAAACTGCCAAATCCTTTTAATTCGCGCTCCGACGATTTTGGTTTTGTGGCTAATACTGAAATAGACACAGGTTATTTCACTTCCAACCGAAAAGGGAGTGATGATATTTATACCTTTGTTTCCACATTCCCGGCTTTTAGTGAATGTCCCGAACAGATTGAGGAATCCTTCTGTTACGAATTTTATGAAGCTGGTACTATGGTGCTCGATACAACAACACTCCGTTATGAATGGGATTTGGGCGATGGAACAAAGATCCGCGATGTTCGGGCGAGTCATTGTTATGCTAAAACCGGATATTATTTGGTGCAGCTCAATGTAATCGATACGCTGACAGGCGATATTTATTTCAGCGAAGCATCCTACGATCTTTTAATCGAACCGATTGAACAACCCTATTTAATTGCCCCTGATACAGCTTATGTAAACCAAAATGTCAATTTCGATGCTTCGCAATCAAGTATCAGAAGTTTTACAATCGGGAATTATTACTGGGATTTCGGTGACGGGACAATAGAAAATGAGATGAAAGTCAGGCACCGGTTCACAAAAGCAGGACGCTATACTATAAGATTAGGACTTACCGGTACCGGCAGAGAATCGGAAGATATTTTGCAGAAAGCATGTTCGAATCGGTCGATTATTATTCTTCGCGAATAGAATATAGTATAGACAACTTTTTCTATCTGAATTCGTAGATAGTTTTTGACGCATGAATTGTAAATTTAATCTTATATAGGATATTCAATCAGTTTACAAATAGGTATACCCATGAAACTTCTTTTAAATTGCGTAATTCTCTGTTCGATGTTGACTTCAGTTATGGGACAACCTGTTCCTGCCGGAGATGAAAACATACCCTATCTGATGACTTTCGGAAACAGAGCAGAAACCTCCTGGGGCGATGATGATTTTTCCCAGACATTTTTCTTTCTGATACCTGAAACATTCAAGGAACCTGTTTTCATCAGAATTTTTGATCCGGATACCGGAGGGGATATAGATGAGATTAATGGTGAATGGGATACTCGCACAGTATATTCGGTATATGGTGGAAAACTATGTTACTCGCACCGGGATGCCCAGGAAACCGATCCAAAAGGAAATTATAAAAGCGGCATTTTATTGGCTACCAAAGCATTTGATATAAATCCCCGTTATAATAACAACTGGTTTACTTTTGGGCCTTTTAATCCAACTGAAGGTGAATATATTTCAAAATTTGGAGGTTATATAATAAAAATTATCGCCGAGGGTATTGCTGGCAATGATGGCAATTTATACAGGTATTACCTAAGTACGAAATACGATGAAAACAAGCCGGTAGAAGGGGGCAATGCCTTTGCATTCGAATATTCATTTCGTATGTACGATAATCCCAATGAGGTTTCTCATATTTATCCTTATGTGGATGACCGGACAATTACCGTAAAACTTTCTAACTTTGATTGGGATTCCGATGGTTTTATTAGAACTGTTTCGGTTGCCAGAAAAGGACAAATGAGTCCGATTTCTGATGATGATAATTGGATTGAGGATGAATTTAAAATATTTGATGAAGAGAAAAATACGTCATTGGATATTCAATTTATTAAGAAAAAGGCACCTCCTGTGAAGAACAATAATGTGGTAGTAAATGTTAGAAACCAGTATAACGAATTACTGCCTTTCTATGTAATTCCCATTGGTGGAGTGCCTAAGTATAAGTACGATATAAAAGTAAATCGAACGAATTAATGAGATTGGCTAAAATTTCCAGCTGCTTTAGATATAATTGGACTTTATTATTGATACTGACTCTGATCGGTTCTTCCTTTAAAACTAACCTGTATTCACAAGATACCCGTTTCCAGACATTTTCCGTTACAGAAGGCTTATGTCATCCGTTCGTCTATAATATTATTCAGGATAAAAATGGATTTCTCTGGATTGGCACCGGTGAAGGCCTATGCCGTTACGACGGTATTGAATTTGTCTCAGCAAATAGTTTCGATACACTTCCGGTTGATGTTGTAAATGTTAGCTATAGTGATAATTTAGGTAAATTATGGTTTGGCTTTAATAACGGACAATTATGGTCGTACGACGGGAATTATTTTACTGCGTTTCCTATACTCAGTAACCAAAATGTTACTATTACGGGTATAACACAAAGTGAGGAATCAGGTATGCTAATTGCAACGCAAAACCATGGTATCTTACAATTCAATGAAGCTAGTGAAGCCATTCCTTTTGAACCATCATATAATAATATTTTAATCTCGGCTATCCATGTCAATGGAAGCACCTTACTGGTTGGAGCGCAGGAAGGATTGTTTATAAGCGATATAAATCATCCTGAATCGAAGTCTATTGAAGTGGATAAACTTAGCTATATTAAAATTCAGACTATTAAAAATGCTTACGATGGAAATTCATACTGGATTGGAACTGAAGATGACGGACTCTATTTCCTTGAACTCATTTCAGATTCGGTTACGATTCATAGGGTAGGAGATAATTTCGGTCTGGGATATGAAAAAATACAGGAAATACAGTACGATAGCGATTCAAATTTGTATGTCTGTACATTTACTTCCTGTTTATTAAAATTAATTCCTGACAGAAAGAATGTGGGCACTATACTTTCTGTTGAGAGATATGATGCGTCAAGTGGTATCTCCTCAAAGTTTGCGAAATGTGTTTTTGAAGATCGAGAAAAAAATATTTGGCTGGGCACTTATGGTGGCGGCATTGCCATGCAGAAGAGTCTCTCCTTTCGTTTTTACAGTATTAAGGATAAAGGCATCGGGGAATCGATCCTATCGCTTGCTATAAATGACAGCATACTCTATATGGGAGGTGAGAAGGGGATTTTAAGGTTCAATCGGAGTAAGGGAACCTCTGCAATCTTAAAACAAAGCGGACTCCCGTCCGATAAAATTACAAGTTTGTTTTACAGGAAAGGTACCTTGTGGGCAGGTACCGATAAAAACGGCATCTATAAATCTGATGGTGAGAGTATATTTGTACCTTTTTTCAGGGCAGATAATTCTATTGGCAATTCTATCAATTATATTACCGGTGATGGAGAAAATGTATATGCAGCCACAAAAAATGGAATCTATATTATTAATACAGCGCTCTCAAAACAGTATCATTATAGTACGTTAAACGGACTGCCTCATAATGATATAGAGCATCTTTTCCTCGATGCTGATAGCCGCTTGTTGTTTGCCACACGCACCAATGGTATCTATGAGATCAATGTCCGGGGCGAAGTAGAGGAGTTTTTTACTGTCGGAAAGTATGAACTGAACTTTAATTCAATGACCCAGGATAATGGGGGTAATATATGGGTAAGCACTTTTGGTCAGGGAATATTCCTCCTGATGAACGATTCAGTTATAAACGTGACGGTCAAGGAGGGTTTGAAATCAAACTATTGCTATAGCATTGTTTCTGATGATAGTCTTTATATCTGGGTTGGCCATAGACTCGGACTTAGCCGAATTGATATTAACACACTCAGGGTTACTGTTTTTGATTCTGATAACGGAATAACCGGTGATTTTAACCAGAATGCAGCACTGCTTAGTAAAAAGGAGGAATTGTTTTTTGGAACAACTGATGGACTTGTTTCATATAATGTGGTGGCTGGGTTTAAGGAAAAACTTGAACCAAAAACAAATATTTTACGTGTCTTTATATCTGATAAAGAATATGATTTTAGAAAACCCATTGTACTACCATATTCAGCTTACAAATTAAGAATAGAGTATATAGGATTAAACTACGCCGATCCTGAAGCGGTTTCGTATCAGTATAAACTTGATGGTTACGATCTCGACTGGTCCGAAATAACTACTTCACGGGTGGTATTATACCCTCGTATCGAAGATGGTGAATATACATTTCTCTTAAAAGCGATCAATTCGGATGGGAGTTTTAACAGGATTCCGGTAAGTTTTTCTATCAGAATTAAATTACCTGTCTGGAAAACCTGGTGGTTTATTTCTCTCCTCTCAATCATTATTGTACTACTGATCATTGTAATCATCAAAGTACGGGAAAGAAAGCAAAAGCAAATACAAGAATACCTTGAAGAACGACTCGATGAGCGCACGCGTGAAGTAGTGGAACAAAAAGAAGAAATTGAAATTAAAAACCGTGATATTACCGATAGCATCAATTATGCTCAACGGATTCAAACCAGCATTCTTCCTCCCATTAAACGCTTGCAGCAATATTTTTCCGGTTCTTTTATCTTTTATCAACCGCGCGATATTGTGAGTGGTGATTTTTACTGGTTCGAAAAAATTAAAGAACACAAATTTGTAATAGTCTGCGCTGATAGTACCGGGCATGGAGTTCCAGGAGCATTTATGTCAATGATCGGTACTACTTTAATAAAGGATGTATGTATGCGCACCGATATCAATGCACCTTCCGAAATACTGTTTAATCTCGACAATGAATTGCGCAGCACGCTGAATCAGAATATAGAAGCTGAACATTCGAATGACGGAATGGATATAATAGTATGTGAAATTGATATACGTACCAATTATCTTCGTTATGCATCTGCGATGCGGCCCATAATTGTATACAGGGGGGGTGAACAGATGTATATTAAAGGTAGTAGAAACTCGGTCGGAGGACAATATGATAAGAACGAAAAGCTATTTAAAGATGAAGGGATACAACTGAATAAAGGCGATTTGATTTATATGTTTTCTGATGGCTATCCCGACCAGTTTGGTGGCTCGGTGGGCAAGAAGTTTAAGATAGTACGTCTGAAGAATCTCCTGAGCGATATACACCAAAAACCGATGGAAGAGCAATACGAGTACGTTAAGAGTACATTCAATTTATGGAAGGAAGATTTTGAGCAGGTGGATGATGTTCTCCTCATGGGAATTAAAATCTGAGGAGGCTACTTTTACTGATATGCTCCCATTTTAAGTATGCTTATCTCTTTTTCTGTCAGAAATCTCCAATGTCCTCTGGTTAATCCTTTTTTTGTAAGTCCGGCAAAATATACCCTGTCAAGTTTTCTTACCCGGTAACCAAGATGTTCGAAAATCCGGCGTACTATCTTGTTACGACCGGAATGAATTTCAAGTCCGATATTTTTTCGATCATTTGGTTCAGTATAACTCAGCGCATCGGCTTGTATAAATCCGTCATCAAGCTCAAAACCTTCAAGTATTTTTTTAAAATCGGTGCTGGAAACTGCTTTATCAAGGGTAACATGATACACCTTCTTTTTCTTATAGGAAGGATGTGTCAGAGTTTTTGTCATTTCACCGTCGTTTGTGAAAAGAAGCACACCGGTAGTATTCCTGTCAAGCCGTCCCACAGGATATATTCTTTCAGTACAAGCGTTCTTAACCAGAGCCATAACATTTCTGGGAGCATGAGGGTCCTTAACGGTAGTAATAAAATCTTTTGGCTTATTCAGAAGCAGATATACTGATTTTTCCGATTTAATACGTTCACCGTTATAGCGGATATCATCCTGTTTTTTAACTTTTGTACCCAATTCGGTAACTATTTTACCATTCACCGAAACTAGGCCAGCCTGTATTAATTCATCGGCTTCTCTTCGCGAACAAATACCTGCAGCAGCAATGAACCTGTTAAGCCGGATTATATCATCTTCCTGGCTCATCGGACTTTGTTTCCCTTTTACAGAGCCCTTTATATTCTGTTTTCCCATTTTGCGTCTTCGAGGAACAGGTTTACGATGTTGTTTGTCATTCATAATTAATTCAACAATATTTTATTCCTATTGAATCTGAAAGCCTGGATAAATCGATTATTTTTGTTTTCAAAAGTAATTTATTTTATACTCTGATATACAAAGAAAATGACTCTTATTAAATCAATTTCGGGAATTCGGGGTACCATTGGTGGTAATTCCTCCGAAAACCTTACTCCGGTCGATATTGTTAAATTCACTGCTGCCTATGCAAAGTGGGTGAAGGAAGTTACTAATTTGAAGAATTATACAATTGTGTTAGGTAGAGATGCACGAGTATCAGGAAAAATGGTTCGGAATCTTGTAACCGGGACCCTGATGGGTTCAGGAATACATGTTATTGATCTAGGACTTGCCACTACTCCAACTACCGAGATTGCTGTTACACATTTAAATGCCCAGGGAGGGATTATTCTAACTGCCAGTCATAATCCTGCGCAATGGAATGCTTTGAAACTGCTTAACGCAAGAGGTGAGTTTATTACTGCCGCCAATGGAGCCAGAATTCTTGATATTGCTGCAAATGAAGCCTTCGATTTCAACTCATATGATACTTTAGGGAGCTATTCGGAAAACAGGAAGATGGGTCATATACATATCGAAGAAATATGTAAACTTCAACATGTTGATATTCCTGCCATCAAAAAAGCAGGCTTTACAGTAGCCATTGATTGTGTAAATTCCGTTGGAGGCCTAATTATTCCCGATCTGCTAAAAGTTCTGGGAGTTAAGAACGTGATTGATCTGTATTGCGAGCCCAACGGACTGTTTCCTCATAATCCGGAACCTTTGCCGGAAAATCTGTCAGAAATCTCGAAACTTATTAAAACCAAAAAAGCAGACGTTGGTTTTGTAGTTGATCCGGATGTCGACCGCCTGGCTATTCTGAATGAGGATGGTACCATGTTTGGTGAAGAATATACCTTGGTAGCTATTGCCGATTATATTTTAAAGCAGGAAGGTGGAGGAAATACGGTTTCGAACCTTTCATCAACCCTGGCATTGAAAGACATAACCGAAAAACATGGAGGCATATATGAGTCTGCTGCAGTAGGAGAAGTAAATGTAGTTGATAAAATGAAGCAAATCGATGCTGTTATCGGAGGGGAAGGAAATGGAGGCATCATCTACCCTGCGCTTCATTATGGGCGTGATTCTCTGGTGGGAATTGCACTTTTCCTTTCACATCTGGCCCGATCGGGACAAAAATGTTCCGGTCTCCGGGCAACGTATCCGGATTATGTGATAAGTAAAAATAAGATAGAATTAACACCAAAAACCGATGTCGATGGTATATTGGAATCGGTTAAAAAAATTTATACGGATAGGCAGATTATAGATATAGACGGTGTGAAAATTCTGTTCGATAAGGAATGGGTGCATTTACGTAAATCGAATACGGAACCTATTATCAGAATTTATGCTGAAAGCGCAGATAAATTGAAAGCAGATAAACTTGCACTTCAAATAATAGACGTAATTAAAAGTCTGATTTTTTGAGAAATTCATTTATTAAAATCATACTACATTCAAATGTTTAGGGGAAATCCTTATTGTATTGTGCTTAAATTTTTTCTTGCGAAAAAATACTTATATTTGCGCCACTGCAAAAAAAAGCAGCTATTCTCAGTAAAATCTTAAAAATTAAACAGAAATGCGTAACAAAGGAGCTATTCTTACACTGGTAATTGCTCTTACACTTGTCTGTATTTACCAGCTTTCTTTTACCCTTAAAGCTTTATCGATAAATAATCAAGCAAAAGAATTTGCACAGGGTGATCCGGTGAAGGAAGAAAAATACATTGACAGTATTTCGAATGAAATTGTATTCGATATTTTAATCAAGGAATTCACTTTCAAGGAAGTTCAGGAACGAGAAATCAACTTCGGTCTCGACCTGAAAGGCGGGATGAATGTTATTCTTGAAATATCCACTGTTGATGTACTAAAATCGCTGGCAAATAACAGCATAGACACTACCTTCAACAAAGCGCTTGTTTTAGCCAAACAGATGCAGCGTGAAACAAATCGCGATTATATTACATTATTTGGTGAAGCATTTTCAGAAATTGATCCGAATGCACGACTAGCTGCCATATTTACTACCCAGGAACTCCGCGACAGGATTAATTACGATACGCCCAATGAAGAGGTACTAAAAGTAATCCGTGAGGAAGCTGAAGGGGCTATTAATAATGCTTTCAACATCATCCGGACACGTATTGACCAGTTTGGTGTTGTTCAGCCCAATATTCAGCAACTTGAGACTAAGGATCGTATTCTGGTCGATCTTCCGGGAGTGAAAAATAAGGACCGAGTTCGAAAGCTATTGCAGGGAACAGCAAATCTTGAGTTTTGGGAAACTTTTGAAAATGCTGAACTTATTCAAAATCTATATGCTGCCGATAATATTGTTCGTGAGTATCTCGCTACTCAGAAAGAAAAAAAGAGTCATGAAGAAATAGCAGAAACTGCTGAAGTTGAAGTTGAAGCAGAAAAACCTGATACAGCCGGCCAGCTTTCACTAATTGAACAAATTGCCGCAGAATCGTCTGAAGCTGATACTTCTCTCCCACAAAATATTGAAGAGGCGTATCCATTGCTAAGTGTTCTCAATCCATTACAGGACCCGCAGACAAGGCAACCCTATCCGGGAGCAGTTATCGGAAGGGCTCACTTTAAGGATACAACAAAAATTAACAGGTACCTTAAAATTGCTAAGGAAAAACAGGTTTTCCCACGTGAGGTCCGGTTTATGTGGTCGGCTCTTCCAATTGTCGATGACAACAGAAAACCTACCGACATATTCAGTTTGTATGCAATTAAAGTGCGAAGCCGCGATGGACAAGCACCACTTAACGGCGACGTTATTGTTTCTGCAAGCCAGGAATTCGATGAAGTTAATGGCCAGGCCTATGTGCTGATGAATATGAACACTGAAGGTACAAAAAAGTGGGCTCATATAACTAAGGAGAACTTGCAGAAAGTTATTTGTGTCGTAATGGATAACCGGGTTTATTCTGGTCCCACAGTTCAATCTGAGATCAGCGGAGGTACATCACAAATTACCGGAAGTTTTACTCCAAATGAAGCACAGGACCTTGCCAATCTTTTAAAATCGGGTAAGTTACCTGCACCTGCCAGAATCATTCAGGAGAATGTTGTTGGCCCGTCTTTAGGTAAACGTGCTGTCAATGAAGGATTCAGCTCATTTATATTGGCATTCTTGATCGTACTTTTATATATGATCATCTATTACAGCCGTCGCGCTGGTCTTGTTGCCGATATAGCGCTGCTTGCCAATATGTTCTTCATTATGGGAGTACTGGCTTCATTGGGTGCTTCACTAACCCTGCCAGGTATTGCTGGTATAATACTTACAATAGGTATGTCAGTCGATGCCAATGTACTTATATATGAGCGTATCAGGGAAGAGTTAGCAGCTGGTAAGGGCTTGCGCATGGCTATTTCCGACGGATATAAGAATGCCTACTCGGCAATAATCGATGCCAATGTTACAACGCTGATTACTGGTATCATACTCTATATTTTTGGGACAGGACCAATAAAGGGATTTGCTACTACACTTGTTATAGGTATCTGTACCTCTCTTTTCAGTGCTATTTTTATTACTCGTCTTATTTTTGAGAGGTATCTTACTCGCAATCGTGTTATAACTTTTGCTACTTCTCTTACTCAAAATGCATTCAAGAATGTGAATTTCAAATTTATTGAGAAGAGTAAACCTTTTTATATAGTATCGATACTTTTAATTCTGATTTCTATCGGGTCGCTTGTTATCAGGGGTCTTGATCCCGGAGTTGATTTTACCGGCGGGCGTAATTTTATAATAAAATTTAATAAACCTGTTATAACAGGCGAAGTAGCAAAATCGCTGGGAGAACAATTCGGACAGATGCCTAAAGTTATCACCTATGGAGCTGAAGAACAGATACGGATTACTACTCGCTATAAGATAGATGAAGAAGGGACAGAGGTAGATGAGGAAATACAACAACTTATATACAGCGGGTTAAAACCCTATTTGGATGATAATATAGATTACCAGACATTTTATGATGAATACTGGCAAAGTAACCAGAAAGTGGGGCCAACCATCGCCGATGATATCAAACGTCAGGCAGTATTTGCCATATTTATTGCTCTCATCTTTATGTTTATCTATATTATTCTTCGTTTCAGAAACTGGCAGTACGGTTTGGGTGCTGTTGCAGCCTTAATCCACGATTCTTTGCTGGTATTGGGCGTTTTTTCATTACTCTATGGATTAATGCCATTCTCACTCGAGGTCGATCAAGCGTTTATAGCGGCTATTCTAACTGTTGTGGGATACTCTATAAACGATACTGTTGTTATTTTTGACCGTATCAGGGAGAATATTACACTCTATCCAAAACGCGATCGGAAAGAAATAATGAATCTGGCGCTTAATGCTACATTAAGTCGTACATTTAGTACTTCATTCAGTACTTTCATAGTACTGATTGCTATATTCCTCTTTGGAGGTGAAGTAATTCGGGGCTTCGTTTTCGCATTACTTATTGGAATTTTTGTAGGAACCTATTCTTCGCTTTTTATTGCAACTCCGGTAGTGTATCACACCATCAGAAGAACGGAAAAAAAACTAGAGAAGAAGAAATAAAATTGTATCTTCTAATACTGTATAGGCCCCGATAAATATCGGGGCTTTTTGTTATCTTTGATGAATAGACCATCACACTATGCTACTGTTTATCGGAGGTCCCGAAATACTGTTTATATTGCTCTTTGTTCTCTTACTTTTTGGATCAAAGAAAATACCTGAAGTCGCACGAATGCTTGGAAAGGGTATGCGTGAGTTTCGACGTGCTACTGATGAAATTAAAAAAGAGATCAATGAAGAAACTAAGGATATCTCCGATGATTTCAAGGACCTGAAAAACAATCTGCGGGGTTAATATGTTACTAGAGAAATTGCCGGTTACCAGATAATCTCATGGAATATTTACTGTTACTTGTTGGTTTCATTTTGCTTTTAATTGGAGGTAAATATCTGGTCAAGGGGGGGGTAGCACTGGCAAAACGATATAATGTTCCTTCACTGGTTATTGGCCTGACTGTTGTTTCTTTCGGAACATCAGCTCCCGAATTATTTGTGAGTCTGGTAGCTGGAATTAAGGATCACCCTGAAGTAGCTATCGGAAACGTTATAGGGTCGAATATAGCCAACATAGCTCTGGTACTTGCATTAACTGCCATTATTTTTCCTCTTCCTGTTCGGAGTGCTTCTGTGAAACTCGATGCTCCTTTTATGCTCATCGTGAGCGTACTCTTCTGGGGATTTATTTATAATTTGAACTTGAACCGTTTTGAAGGTGCAATTTTCTTGTTTCTTCTGGTCTCCTACACTTTTGTTTTATTTAAGTTTTCAAAAAAAAACAGGGTACAATCAATTTTTCCTCAGTTAGAGGGAGCTATGGGGATAGGCAAAATAATTTTACTGCTTGTTTTAGCCGATATTGGACTGGCTGTTGGCTCCGACCTGCTGGTCGATAATGCCGGAATAATTGCAACAAATCTGGGAATCGATGAGAGAATTATAGCCATTACAGTAATTGCTTTTGGTACAAGTCTTCCCGAGCTTACAACATCGGTAATTGCCGCTTTTAAAAAAGAAATGGATATCTCAATAGGAAATATTATTGGTTCGAATATTTTTAACATCCTCGCAGTATTGGGCATTAGCAGTGTTGTCAAACCTATTAAAGTGAGTCCGGAATTTTTAAGCAGCGATATTTTTTGGATGATGGGTACCTCGCTTTTACTATTTATTTTTATTTTGCCTTTTAAAGGAGGAAAACTAACCCGCGGCAAGGCAATAGTATTATTTTCCATCTATTGTGTTTATCTATATATTCTGTATTTTCGTGGTACATGATTAAGGTTGATAGTATAAGAAAATCTTTTGGTACGCTCCAGGTATTGAAAGGGATCGATGTAACCATCAGTAGTGGTGAAATTATCACTATTGTTGGGCCCAGTGGAGCAGGAAAATCAACGCTACTGCAAATTATGGGAACACTTATGCGTCAGGATAGTGGCGATGTAACTATCAATTCTACGAAAATGCGGGGATTGAATGAAAAACAACTTGCTTCTTTCCGGAATAAAAATATTGGATTTGTGTTTCAGTTTCACCATCTTCTTCCCGAATTTACTGCTCTGGAGAATATCTGTATTCCGGCATTCCTCGCCAGGGAATCAAGAAAAAAAACGGAAAGCAGGGCACACGATCTGCTTAAGCTGTTAAATCTTCACGACCGCAGTGATCATAAACCCTCTGAATTATCGGGAGGTGAACAGCAGCGTGTTGCAGTAGCCCGTGCCCTGATAAACCAACCTGCTGTTATTCTGGCCGACGAACCATCGGGTAATCTCGATTCGGATAATAAAAAGGAACTTCACCGCTTGTTTTTTGATCTTCGTGATCAGTTGGGTCACACTTTTGTTATTGTTACCCACGATATGGAATTAGCAGGCATGGCCGATCGTACGCTAAAGATGAGGGACGGTCAAATTGTAAATGGTTCATAAACGGCTATTCGTCGATCCGGACCTTCAGAAGGTTATCACCGAAAATAGAAGGCAGTCACTTTTTTAAGTAGTATCATTTAAGTGATACGTTTACCAAATGGAGTAATGGCCAGTCCTGCCATTTTTACGTGCTGAACGGCAAAAGGTATCCCGATAATGGTAATGGCATAAATTAACGCAAAGAGAAGGTGAGTAATAGAAATCCATAACCCCCCCATAAGGATCCAGAGAATATTAAACAGAACGGGAAAACATCCGGTTGCATCCGAAGTATCTATGGCTTTGGCACCAAATGGCGCCAGGGCAAAAATGGCAAGTTTAAAACACTGAAGACCGAAGGGGATTCCTATAATTGTTATGCAGAGGGCGATACCACTGATCAGGTATTCGATAAATAGGATTATTCCTCCACCGAGGAAGATCCATAAAATATTAAGTAGAAGATTCATGATTTGTAATGGAATAGTTGAACATTTTTGGTAGCTTATAACTTACTTGATTAAGTTTGTTAAATGTAGAAATTTTTAGGCAATTGACGAATATTCAGCAATTACTCGAAGAAAAATATTTTAAGTACAATAATCCAGGTTTTATCGAATCGGATCCGATAGGTATACCGCATCAATTTTCCAGGAAGGAAAATATTGAGATAGCCGGCTTTTTAACTGCTACAATTGCCTGGGGACAACGGCAGACAATAATTAAAAATGCCGGGAGGCTAATGTTGCTGATGGATAATGAGCCTTCTGATTTTATTAAGAATGCATCGGAAGAAGAGATTGCAAGGCTGAATTCCTTTGTTCACAGAACTTTTCTGGGAATTGACCTGAAATTTTTTATTGTTGCCTTAAGGCATATAGAAATAAACTATGGTGGTTTACACAAGTTCTTCACCCATATTTACAGGCAGACAGGTGATATTAAAACCAGCCTGATAGAATTTCGCCGGATATTTTTTGAGATACCGCATCCGATGCGTACCGGGAAACATATTGCCGATGTCGGGAAGGGAGCTTCGGCAAAGCGGATGAATATGTTCCTCCGTTGGATGGTGAGGGAGGATGCTTCGGGAGTTGATTTTGGATTGTGGAACGATATTCCTGCATCGGCCTTGTATATTCCTATCGATGTACATTCAGGAAAAGTGGCCCGCGATTTAGGACTGCTTCGCAGGAAACAGAACGACTGGAGAGCAGTGGAGGAGCTTACCGGGAATTTACGAAAATTCGATCCTGCCGACCCGGTGAAATATGATTTTGCACTCTTTGGAATGGGGGTTAATGAGGAGTAATTTATAATTATGAATGAATGATGAATAATTAAGTATT
>CAZMVE010000036.1:0-3485 GCA_964569585.1 uncultured Bacteroidales bacterium
CTGTATCTGCTCAGGAGGAATACCACGAGCATCTGGCATTTCATGTGGGGCGCACTTCCTATATAGCAGGAGAACATATCTTTTATAAAGTGTACTGCTACACTGATAAAGAGAATGCAACTTTTTTAAGCAAGGTTCTCTATATCGAACTTATTGATCGGCATAAAAAAAGCGTACTGGCACAGGTACTTCATAACGATAATAATACGGCTTCTTCGATTCTTCAATTGCCCGATACACTTTCCACCGGCCTTTATTATCTGAAAGCCTACACGCAATGGATGAGAAATTCCGGGGAAGAAGTTTTCGGCTCCTATCCTGTCTATATTTACAATCAATACGATGAAACATTACAGGCTCATTTAACCTGTAAAATTCCATTCGAACCTGAAGTGTATATTCAGGGAGGCAGACTCGTTACCGGTTTGCCTGCACGGATACAAATCAGGGTTCCCGGTTTAATGGGGGAGAAGCAGCAAGTAACTCTTCAGGAAAATTATTCCAGGGATAAAATTCAATCGGTTGTTACAAATGAGGAAGGTTATGCCGAGTTTCTGTTTACTCCCTTTCTGGGGAAAAGGTACCAGCTGGTTATGGGTGACTCAGTTCAGGGGAAAGCTGAATTTGAATTGCCACAGGTAGAATATTCGGGCTATTATCTACAAGTAACCGTATCCGAAAATGGGGAACTTGAAGTTGTAACAGATGGCAGTAATAAACCTCCGGCACAACTTAAACTTAAACTTATTACAGGCGAAAATATTATATGGGAGAAAGTAATTAACAACGAATATTTTAAGAAGGAGATAAATACACAATTCTCTCTTGATTATGGGTATTATGATTTATTGTTGACCGATAATCGGGATATTATGCTTTTAAATCAGCCCATTGTTATTTCTCCTGTCAACATAGTGAATTCAGGCGATAGCATTTATTCGACCCGTGAAAGTGTGAATATAAAGCTCGATCTGACATCCCTTTCTCTGCAGGAGGGAACCGGACTTTCTGTAAGCGTGCATAAAATACGGGCTGATCAGGATCCGCTAATGAACCAGGATAGCATGGTTTTTTCTCGGCTTGAAAAAATCAGACCGGATCAGGAGTTACATATTATATTCCCAAGATACTACGCGGAATTAAGATCATATTTGCATAAATCTCCTGAATATCTGGCAGAAGATATGGGGATGTTGTATTCGGGACGAATAATTAACAGCTATGGTAAATCCGGATTGAAAAACTTTCAGTTGGTTCTGGCCATAAAAGATACCATGGGTGTATTTGTTGCCGCAACTACCGATAGTACCGGCCATTTTTCCATGCTGCTGAACGAGTATGGCGACAAGGAAGCGCATTTATTCCTGTCTTTTAAAGGAATTCCTCTGAAGGGGGATAATATTGAAGTGGATGAAAAATTTTATTACCATTCTTTAACACCCTACAAACTAAATGAGGTGGTCCATATCTACGATTCTTTGTTCGTAAAGGAAATGCGGGACGAAGCACAACGGGTTTTAATTCAGAAAGCCTTCAGAAATAATGACTTTAAAGCAGGGAAAGGTTCCGGTAATTCAACCGGTGCGAGAGAAAGTTTTTATGGCGAGCCGGAAATCGTTGTATATCCCGAAGAGTTTATATTTCTGCCCAACTTTGAGGAGATTGCCCGCGAAATACTTCCCAGGATCCGGTACAAGCATACAAAGGATAAATGCGAGATAATAGTCTTCCATATCGAGAATGGTACTCGCTCCGATAATCCTATTGTGATGGTTGACGGAATAAACATTTCCGATTTCCGGGAATTGTACGATCTTAACTCTGATGATATTAAGCGTGTTGAAATCCAGTCCGGGCTGCGGGTTGCAGGTCAGTTGCTATACGATGGATTACTGGCTATATACACAACCGGGAAGTATAAGGCGGAGAAGGAAAATAAGAACGGACGTATGGTATACTCAATTCCCGGTTATGCAAATAGCAATGAAAAGTATTGGCGGAATTATGACGGACAGGTTGGACAATCAGGCACTCCTGATTTTGCAAACCAACTCTATTGGAACCCTATGGTATTGCCCGATCGGAATGGGATGGCTGATATCAATTTCAATACTTCCGATGAGGAAGGAGAGTATGTTATTGATATCGCAGGCTATACATCAGAAGGTGCATCGGTGAATTATAAACAACATTTTAAAGTAGCGGCACACGAATAATTGACAAAAGTGAAGTTTTGTATGAAATATATAATTTTGGTTTTTATTGGGATCAGCCTTTTTCAGGATTCTTTCTCTCAGGCAGTCAGGCTGGCATCGGAAGAGTATCCCGAACATCGTTACTATCCGCTTAGGGGGCAGGTTTATACGAATACCTATATGCAGGTAAAAGGGAATGCCTACCTGACAGATGACTGGGTTATTGGTACCCTTTACCTTAAGGATGAAAAAACAATTTCAAATGTCAAGTTTAAGTTCGATACCTATGCACAGGTTGTAATTATTTATCATGATGAATTAAGGCGACTGATCCTGCCTGAAAAAAACCTGGTGACCGCTTTTTCCTATAAAGATGGAGGTGTAAGTAAATATTTCAAGCGGGTAAACAGCGATTTTGGTGTAAAAAAAATACATTCCGACTATTTTCTGGAAGTATTGCACGAGGGGAAGCTTGCTTTCTATAAGCTGTATTTGAAGACAGTTTTACCACTCAGGGCTCCCCAAATGCCATTTATCGATGAATTTGCCGATGAGTATCGCTACTATATTTATCTGAATGAAACTTTTGAAATAGCCCGGCTAAAAAAATCCTATCTGAAACAACGATTTCCACAATACAAAAAAGAAATATCACGCTATGCACGTATTAACAGGCTGAAACTAAAGCACGAAACAGACTTTGCTGCCATGATAGCTTACCTGGAACAACTGGACAGCCTTATCAAGTAATGCCGGCATGAAAATAGTTAGTGAAATAACGAACCTATTAATGTCCGGGTTTTTTTCACCGCTTCTTCCTCCATTTCTTTCGAAATAAATATCTTTGTCCGCTAATATTACTAAGTATTGCATGAAAAACATACGCAATTTCTGCATTATAGCACATATCGATCATGGTAAAAGCACCCTGGCCGACAGACTTTTAATGGCAACCCACACGCTGTCGGAAAGGGATTTTAAAGATCAGGTGCTTGACAACATGGACCTGGAGCGCGAACGCGGAATTACTATAAAAAGTCATGCCATACAGATGGAATATGAGCTGGAAGGGCAGCACTATTTTCTGAATCTTATTGATACTCCCGGGCATGTCGATTTTTCGTATGAAGTTTCACGATCGATTGCGGCATGCGAAGGCGCACTCATTATAATTGATGCTACACAAGGCATACAGGCACAAACGATATCCAATCTTTACCTGGCTCTTGAGCATGACCTGGAAATTATTCCGGTAATAAATAAATTGGATATGCCCAGTGCCATGCCCGA
>CAZMVE010000036.1:3585-7517 GCA_964569585.1 uncultured Bacteroidales bacterium
CTTCAACTCAACGATGCCTCTCTTGTTTTTGAACCGGAATCATCGGCTGCTTTGGGCTTTGGCTTCCGATGCGGTTTTCTCGGATTGTTACACATGGAAATCATCCAGGAGCGGCTCGATAGAGAATTTGATATGGATGTAATAACTACTGTCCCCAATGTTTCGTTTAAGGCCTATACCAGCAAAGGGGAAGTAATCGATGTTCATAATCCTTCAGGCATGCCGCCTCCAACTCTGATCGATCATATTGAAGAACCCTATATTCATGCCCAGATCATATCCAAATCGGAATATGTGGGTTCCATCATGAAACTTTGTATTGAAAAAAGAGGCATGCTTAAAAATCAGGTTTATCTTACCAGCGACAGGGTTGAAATTACCTTCGAAATGCCGCTTTCAGAAATTGTCTTCGATTTCTATGATAAACTAAAAAGTATTTCGCGGGGATATGCCTCGTTCGACTACCATCAGACCGGTTATAATACGGCCCACCTGGTAAGGCTCGATATACTGCTGAACGGAGAAATGGTCGATGCGCTTTCGGCACTCATTCATCATGATCATGCCTATTCCTTTGGCCGGAGAATTTGTGAAAAGCTTAAGGAACTTATTCCCCGGCAACAGTTTGAAATAGCCATTCAGGCGGCTATCGGAGCTAAGATAATAGCCCGTGAAACAGTGAAAGCTGTCAGGAAAGATGTTACAGCGAAATGTTATGGGGGCGACATTACGCGTAAACGCAAATTGCTGGAAAAACAGAAGAAAGGCAAAAAACGGATGCGACAGGTAGGTAATGTGGAAGTACCGCAATCGGCATTTCTGGCAGTGCTTAAGTTGGATTGATCGCTTTATAGGCTACTGGTTTTTCCGGTATTTAGAGGCATTGATCTTGAGTCCGGTTTTCCATGCCCAGCCTATTCTCCGTCCTACGTTATAATAACTGTTCGAATTGATGGAGAAAAGTATGGGGTCAAGCTTTTTCATATACGGATACCCCTTACGGATATATTTTTTTTGTGAATAGGTTTGGATGATTTCGCCAATAAATATTTCACTGCCGTTTTTCAGGTCAATAATGTCTACCACTTTACACTCCAGGTTTAAAGGGGCCTCCATTATCATAGGAGCATTTTTTAATTCGCCATAGAACACTTTGAAAAGAGCAGCTTTATCAACTTTATCCCATGAGTTCATTCCAACAAAATCGGTGACATTCAGCATGCGGGTATTGGGAATATTAATACTAAACGATTTGTTCTCTCGTATTCCCCGGTTCGAATTTTGTGTATTTATCAGTGTAATGGAAACCATAGCAGGTGTATGCTGAACAATACCCACATAGGTAACTGTCAGAAAATTCGGAGAACCCTCGATGAGCGTTCCTACAATAACAACAGGCATCGGATATATATAAGAATAGGCTCCTAAAGTAATTTTTTTCATGTGTTGATTTCTACTTAAACAGCTCAACTTTTGGCTTGTTCTATTCTCAGTGATAATTCTTTCAACAGTTCCTCTTCTACCCGTGCCGGAGTATCGATCATGATATCGCGTCCTGCATTATTCTTGGGAAAAGCAATGACATCACGAATCGATTCGAGTCCGGCAAATAAAGCTACTAAGCGGTCGAATCCAAAGGCAATGCCACCATGGGGAGGCGCTCCGTAACGGAATGCATTCATCAAAAAGCCAAATTGTTCTTCAGCTTGCTCTTCGCTGAATCCCAGCGTTTTGAACATCTTTTGCTGAAGCGACCGGTCGTGGATCCGGATGGACCCGCCACCGATTTCAACTCCATTGATGACAAGGTCGTAGGCATTAGCTCTGACTTGTGCCGGATCGGAATCGAGTAAGGCTATATCCTCGGGCCGGGGTGATGTAAAGGGATGGTGTTTTGCATAGAACCTTTTTGTTTCCTCGTCCCATTCGAGTAACGGAAAGTCGATAACCCAAAGTGGGGCAAATATTTCTTTACTGGTAAGATCCAGCATGCTGCTCATTTCAAGGCGTAACTCTCCCAGGGCATTTAATGTTCCGGATTTATCGCCTGCCATTACGAGTAACAGGTCGCCGGGCCGGGCATTAAAGAGATCCATCCATTTTTTCAATTCCTGTTCGGAATAAAACTTATCTACCGACGATTTCAACGTACCATCGGGGAGATATTTTACATACACCAGTCCCTTGGCGCCAATTTGCGGACGTTTTACAAAATCGGTCAGGGCATCCAGTTGTTTCCGACTGTATTCGCCACAACCCTTGGCACAGATTCCTCCTATATATTCTACCGAATCGAATACCTGGAAGCCTTTGCCTTTTGCTGTGGCCGACAATTCCTTAATGCACATGTCAAATCGGATATCGGGTTTGTCGCTGCCGTATTTTTCCATGGCGTCGGTATACGATAAGCGGGGAAAAGGGCCGTCGGTTTTGACAGCTTTTATTTTTAACAGTAGGTCTTTGGTCAGGCCCTCGAAAACCCTTAAAATATCTTCCTGTTCCACAAAGGCCATCTCGCAGTCGATCTGGGTGAATTCCGGCTGCCTGTCGGCACGGAAGTCCTCATCGCGGAAGCACTTTACAATCTGAAAATAGCGGTCGAAGCCGGCCACCATCAGCAGTTGCTTGAAAGTCTGGGGCGATTGTGGCAGGGCATAGAATTGCCCGGGATTCCTGCGCGAGGGTACCACAAAATCGCGTGCCCCTTCGGGGGTTGATTTAATAAGTACCGGCGTTTCAATTTCGATGAAATTTTCACTGTTCAGGTAATTTCTCACTTCCTGTGTCATCTGGTGCCGGAGTTGCAGGCTTTTCTTCATGGCATTCCGCCGCAGATCCAGGTAGCGATATTTCATCCGGAGTTCTTCGCCTCCGTCGGTGTCGTCTTCAATAGTAAAAGGAGGTACCTCCGAGGGATTGAGTACCTTAATTTCTTCAACCAGGATTTCTATTTCGCCTGTGGGTATTTGTAAGTTCTTATTGCTGCGCTCGGTCACGGTGCCCGATACCTGTATTACGAATTCGCGTCCCAGCTTCCGGGCTTCCTGGCACAGGGCCGCATGGGTTTCCATATTAAAAACCAACTGGGTAATACCATAGCGGTCGCGCAGGTCGATAAAAGTCATGCCTCCCAGGTCGCGCGATTTCTGCACCCATCCGCAGAGTGTAACTTCCGTTCCCACCGATTTCATATTCAATTCACCGCATGTATGAGTCCTGTACATGATTTGCTCCGTTAAGGTATAATTCCTATTAGGTAGCGAATATACAGCCAAGAGCCGAGATTTGGAAATGATGGGCTTAATTAAATTTTGGAAGTTGGTAACATTTATTTCAACTACTGCAAAATGAATTGTAATACCTGCACAGTTATCCTGAGCGCAGACCTCTGAACAGTCATCCTGAGTACAGACCTCTGAACAGTCATCCTGAGCGGATACCTCTGAATAGTCATCCTGAGCGTAGTCGAAGGATGGACTACACCGGCAACCCTCACATTTCGACTCCTATCGGCTGTCATCCGTGTGCCGCTGAGTCCTTCGCCAAAGGCTACGGCCACCGGTGAAAGCTTTAGCGGAGGTGCAAGGCTTACCGACAGGGCTGCGCTCAATGTGACAACTTAAGTCGAGAATGATTTACAATGCACTCTCAGCTTAAGCGATTTTGGCCGGTTCGCTTTGTTGCTCAGTATCCCTTAGCAACAAATTTCCTTTTGTTAACCATGAGATTCCAAATGCCCACAAGGCAATAGTTTCCAGCCAGAAAATGGGGTCCAGCTCCTGCAGTTGAGGAAAAAATTTCTTAAGCAGAAACTTATAGACGATAATAATTAAAATGCATGCCAGTATCGTATAACCGCAAACCCTGAATAAGCGGTTCTTTTTCTTATTTCTTCCTTTTGTAAATAAGACTATAGAGAAGTAGGCAAGAGT
>CAZMVE010000036.1:7617-26182 GCA_964569585.1 uncultured Bacteroidales bacterium
AGTCATCCTGAGCGTAGTCGAAGGATGGGTTACACTGGTATCCAACACATTTCGACTTCGCTCAATGTGACAACATGGCTGGAAAAAACAAGCCAGCAGACAGGTGAGCAGGTTTGATTTCAGCTGTTGGTTCAGATTGTTTCTTGTGTTTTACTCAACCATCACACTATCGATACCAGAATATACTCCGCCTACCCAAATTCTGCCATCCGGCTGCTCCAGTGTAAATTCAGGCGTATTATCTTTTGTTCCCCAGAACCTGAGATAGCCGGTATATAGCCCCATTTCCATGGCATCATAATCTGATGAGGTAAATGTATAGGTAACTTCGTTTTCACTTCTCAGAAGGGATAAGTCATCCATTGTCAAATTGTCCCAGTCAGAACCCGGGACACTCCATCGCAGAAAATACATATCATAACCTTCCTGGCTGTTAAAATTTAATCCTCCGGTATAATAGTTGAAATCAAGTTGACCCATTTTTTCCGGATCAGGGATGTAGTAATTAATCCGATCATGGTTTTTTATGGTAAAGGTGCAGACAACATCAGAATGATCCTGACAGGAAGTTACACGAACACTATCGATGGTACATGAAAGTCCATGATGCAAAAGCCCATTGTTTTCAAGGGCATGGATTATACGGAGATCGTTCCTGAAATCAAGAGAGTCAATATAACACTGTATCTGCACTATGTTATTTCCATAATAATAATCAAAGTCGCGGAAGATATAAATGGGAACCGGGGGCATTGCAGAAAAAACACTGGGATACAGAATACCCTTATAAATGGTATCCTTACCGACTAATACTGCGAATGTACTAAACAGAAAGTTGTGCTCTTTTATTTCCTCATAATCGAGAATCAGAGCCTCTTTAAGAAATAACATATGAGTAGAGCTATCATAAAATAACAGGTCATTTTCTCCAATGATCGTACCATCAGAAAATTCAATAGAAAATTCAGGATCATTAGGTGTTGTATTGTTCTCCGATTCGCAGGAAATCAGAAAAATGCCGGAGATCAATATAAAAATTGAAATACTATATACATTTTTCATGGTTGTACAGGTTTATTCAATGATGCTATTTTCCTGAATTTGGTTGCGTTACTCAAGAAATCTGGTTAGCAGATATGCAGTCGTTAATTCACTGCTTATCAAGTGGCAAATTACAATTTAATTGGCGGAAATCAAATAGTTGATGATTGATGAATGGTAAATGGTGAATCGAAGAACTGATGAATTGATGAAATGAAGTTAGTGGATCAGGTCGCTGGCTTTGTTCACTGAAACTTTCTTCGATCACCGAAGCTATGCGAAGGTGATAGTGAAGGTAGGGTGATGGGTGATTGTGAAGTTGAGTGGTTGAGATGTTTAGTGGTTGAGAGGTTTAGAAATTAGGTGCTGGTTGCTTGTAATTACAGATTTGATTTTGTGTTTTGTACGGCTTGTTTCTCTTGTTACTTTTTCCTTGTAAATATTACTTCCAATACAGAATCATGTCCTCCCTTTATAGAAGGATACTGCATGTTCAGGACTACTTTATCCGGTCCGTCTTTTACGAAAGTCTGCACCAATACCGAATCGTGCCAGTTCATGACAAGGATATCCTTATCAATAAAACTACAGGTCGCCGACAGGAAATTACCAGAATTTTCGAACCACCAGTAACGGTAAACCTGCACCTTGCTATCCCAGGCAAAAATACCTTTAGCTTTACCCCCCGATTGAGTTGTATAATCAAACTGTGCATACCGGTCATCCAATATTTTTTTAAACGATCCGGTTCCGGTATCTGTACCTGCTTCACTGAAACTACTCTTTGGGATTCGGTAATCGAGGTTCCAGTCTCCCAAAAGAAATTCGAATTTGTTCATGGCATCTGAGTCCATATCGGATTTTTTACTGTGATCAATTAAAGGTATGCCTTTCTTTTCATTCCTGCCATCAATTAAGATCCTGAAAAACGAAAAATTATGAAATAAATTAAAAGTCAGGTTTGTTTCTGTAGAAATAAGCGTATTGTATTTTATTCTATTTTTACCGGAACTTATCGGCAGAAAATTATCGGCTGTATAACGAAAAGGGATATAAAATAAATTTAGGGTGGTAGATGATTTCTTAAACAATGAATATTTCATGAAACAGGCTCTTATCGAGGCACGTAGGGCTTTCGACAGGAATGAGATCCCTGTAGGTGCTGTGGTGGTGGCAAACAATACTATTGTTGCCCGCGGATATAATATGACAGAGACCCTGAACGATGTCACCGCTCATGCCGAGATGCAGGTGATTACGGCTGCTGCTAATACCATAGGGAACAAATACCTGAATGAGTGCACTATGTATATTACACTTGAACCCTGTGTAATGTGTGCCGGTGCCATGTTCTGGGCGCAATTGCAAAAGCTGGTCTATGGAGCGCCCGATCTGAAAAGAGGATTTACAAGAGTTCAAATGCCCTTGTTGCATCCGAAAACGGAAATTATTACCGGAATCATGGCACATGAATCGGAATTGCTATTGAAAAATTTTTTTCGGAAAAAGAGAGTATAGATTGTAGAGACAAGCTTTTGAAAAAGAAATATATACAATATATTTAACAAAAAATTGTCAGCCAATGGTAATCGACATTCAACGAACCGTAATTAAAACACAGCTTCGCAGATTCCTGACTCTTATTGCTTTTATGGCTGTGGCAGCCACTATTATTTTAATTGGTAGCCTGGGGGATAATTTTCTCGGGATCAGCAAGTATCGGTGGGCATTAATTGTAATGGGCATTTATGTTCTTTCCCTTATTCTGGAAGCGTTTTTTGAGTTGAACTATATCTACTTCAGCGATGAGGATGAAAAGATCATTTTGCGTTATTTTTCAATGAGTATATTTAACCGGCAAAAAAATTCAATCGAAATTCCGAAGAAAGTATTCAGTGGTTATGAGATAAAAAGATCCATTTTCGGCCTGAAGAAAAAGATTGTTCTCCTGCAGCGTTTGAAAGAAAGAGATGTGAAATACCCGGGCGTTAGCATAACAGGTTTAAGTGCTGATGAATTGCAGTTACTGATAAAGGCTCTGGACAGATATAAATAATTACCCACTCCACAGACAGGCGCAATATGGATGACTTACAAATGAAAATAGCGCTCAACGCTATTCCCTATATCGGACCCAAACTGGTAAGGCGGCTTGTAGCCTATGCCGGAAGTGTGGAGGCGGTATTCAGTGAGAAAAAGAAGTTTCTGGAGAAAATTCCCGGAATAGGTGAGGTAAAGGCTTCGCTCTTTAACACCGGTAAACTGCTTCAGGAAGCTGAAAAGGAGCTACAGTACATTCAGAAAGAAGGTATTCAACCTATATTTTATCTCGATGATAATTTTCCGGTCCGGTTGCGCGAATGTGAGGATGCACCAGTAATAGTCTATGTTAAGGGAGACATTGATTTTAATGTTCCAAAAGTCATTAGCATAGTGGGTACCCGCAATGCTTCCGAGTATGGAAAATCGTGCACTGAAGAAATTATAACTTTTCTTGCCGCGCAATACCCCGATTTGCTGGTGGTGAGCGGACTGGCTTATGGGATCGATATTACGGCACACAAAGCTGCATTAAAAAATAATCTGAAGACTATCGCGGTTTTAGGGCACGGTTTTGAGTTCATTTATCCTTCTTTACATGCCAGGTATGCAAAAAAAATTATCTCTCAGGGAGCACTCATAACAGAATTTCAGAGCGAGCGCAAGCCTGATCCCGGTAATTTTGTGAGCCGTAACCGTATCATTGCCGGCATTGCTGATGCTACTATAGTTATCGAATCGGCTGTAAAAGGCGGAGCACTGATAACAGCCGATCTGGCAAATTCATATAATCGCGAAGTGTTCGCTGTTCCGGGCAGAGGATCAGATACTTATTCCGGAGGGTGCAACAATCTTATTAAACAGAATAAGGCTGCGCTGGTTGAAAACGGATCCGATATTGAATTGGCTATGGGCTGGTTCTGGGAGAAGAAAAAACCGGGATCCATTCAGAAATCACTCTTTGTTCAATTGAATCCTGTGGAAGAAAAAATAATACATCATCTTGAAGAAAAGGGAGACTCTCCTCTTGACGAAATCAGTGTATCGCTTGAAATACCTATTGCACGGGTATCAGCTACCCTGTTAAACCTTGAATTCAGCGGACTAGTGAAGACGCTACCCGGTAATTATTACAGGAAGATTTAAACGAATATTTCATCCGTTCTTTCTATTTTCGTAGAATATTCGATACCTGAGAAATTCAATGCAATTGATAGACACACATGCTCATATTTACCTCGATGTTTTTAATAATGATATTGATCAGGTCGTTCAGCGGGCCGCTAAAAACGGAATAAGTAAAATCATACTTCCCAATATCGATTCAAAAACCATTAACCGCCTGCACTCTCTTTACGATGCCTATCCGGAACAAATGATACCTCTGATGGGGCTCCATCCGACACATGTGAAGAAAGATTACAAGAAGGAACTGGATATAATTTTACAGCAACTCCACTCTTTTAGCTATAAAGGAATTGGTGAAATCGGAATCGATTTATATTGGGATACGGATTCCCTGGAAGAACAAATTGCGGTTTTCAGGCGACAACTCGAAATGGCCCTGCAATTAAATCTCCCGGTGGTAATACATGCTCGCAATTCCTTCAATGAAATACTCAATATTGTAAAGAAGAAAGAATTTGAAGGCATTACTGGTATTTTTCATGCCTTTACAGGAGATCTGTCACTTGCCAGGGAAATAACATCCATGGGATTTATGCTGGGAATAGGAGGAATTCTCACTTTTAAAAATTCAAATCTCTCAGAAGTAGTTAAAGAAGTTGATCTCGAACATATTGTACTTGAAACGGATTCACCGTATCTTGCTCCCGTACCTTACCGGGGGAAAAGAAATGAAAGCAGTTACCTTATTCATACTGCACAAAAACTGGCCGAAATAAAAGGACTGGCTGTTGATGAGGTTGGTGAAATAACTACATGTAACGTGAAGGAGCTATTTAAAATTTAATTTCAATGACAAAGCCTGTTGCATTACTGATAATTTATACGGGGGGTACCATTGGCATGAAGCACGATCCTGAAACAGGAACATTAGTGCCTTTTCCGTTCGAAAACATTGTTGATGAGATACCTGAGTTAAAGAAAACCGGGTTTCAACTAAGTTCCTATACTTTCAATCCATTACTTGACTCTTCAAATATCAGCCCGGGCTTATGGATTAAACTTGCTGAAATCATTAAAGAAAATTATAAACGTTTCGATGGATTTATTGTACTCCATGGCACCGACACCATGGCATTTTCAGCTTCCGCTTTAAGCTTTATGCTGGAGAATTTAACAAAACCGGTAATTTTTACCGGTTCTCAATTACCGTTGGGTTCTTTACGTACCGATGCTAAAGAGAATCTGATAACTGCTATTGAAATAGCAGCCTCCCAACATAGCGACCGACCTGTAGTTCCGGAAGTAGCCATTTTTTTTCAAAATAAGCTTTTCAGGGGGAATCGCACCATTAAGCATAATGCTGATGATTTTAAAGCATTTCAATCGTACAATTATCCCCCTTTGGCGGAGAGCGGTGTACATTTGCGATTCAATTATCCGGCTATAAATTATCCCAAAACTGACCATGAGCTTATTATTCATACAAAGCTTGATCCGAATGTTACTTTACTCAGGCTTTATCCGGGTATTCTGCAAAAGGTTGTGGAAGCAGTATTAACTATTAAGGGCTTACGGGCATTAGTACTTGAAACTTTTGGTGCGGGCAATGCTCCCAACGAAACATGGTTTCTTAACGAAATTAAGAGAGCAATCGATGCCGGTATTGTTGTAATCAGTGTCACTCAATGTGCCGAGGGTCGTGTGGAAATGGGAATGTATGAAACCAGCAGGGCACTTGGTAAAATTGGAGTAATAAGCGGATACGATATCACTTCGGAAGCTGCTATCACCAAATTGATGTATTTACTTGGCAGGTATTCAACAAATTCTGAAATTATAAAGGATTTAAATAGATCATTACAGGGAGAATTAAGCAAGGGATAATTTGCAATTAATTTTTTTTTAGTAATTTTCGGCGCTGAAATTCGCGTGGGCTTTGAAAAAACAGGAGAGATGGCCGAGTGGTCGAAGGCGCACGCCTGGAAAGTGTGTATACCGCGTGAAACGGTATCGAGGGTTCGAATCCCTCTCTCTCCGCAAAATGTTGTAAAATAACGATCTTTGAAGAGAGAAACGAAGGGAATTTCATAAAAGTTAGGATTCGGACTAAGGAAAAAGAAAGTTTACTCATTCTATTTGGCTTTTGTCATTGAGAATGATTATTTTTCCAGTCGAAAGAACACAGTTGATTTATTTAATAAAGTGCTTGGAATTCAATAACAAAAAAATCAAGAAATTAATCATTAATAATTAAAAATTACGTCATGAAAAAATTATTTGCACTCATAGCAGTAATTGGGATACTAAGTTTTGGAGTATCAAATATAATTTGTGCTCAAGGGGATAATACTTCAACTACTGATACTACACAGGTGGTGGCTGATACTGTTAAGGCAGAGGTTACTGTACCAGTGGTAGATGAACCGGTAGCTGAAGATGAAGTTCCGTTGCATGCAACAGTAAAAGCTAAATTTATCGAGGGGGGTGCCGGTTTTATGGGAATTATTCTTCTCTGTTTGATTTTTGGTCTTGCTCTGGCTATTGAAAGAATTCTTTATCTGAATCTGGCTACTACCAATACCGATAAACTACTCGATAAAATTGAAGATGCCCTAAATGAAGGGGGTATTGAAGCAGCTAAAGAAGTATGCCGAAACACACGGGGGCCTGTTGCCAGCATATTTTATCAGGGTCTTGATCGTTCCAGTGAAGGTCTTGAAATGGTTGAAAAATCAATCGTTTCTTATGGAAGTGTACAAATGGGATTACTTGAAAAAAATCTCAGTTGGATATCTCTGTTTATTTCAATAGCTCCTATGCTTGGATTTATGGGAACAGTAATCGGGATGATTCAGGCCTTCGATAATATCCGTCAGGCTGGTAATGTAAGTCCGCAAATTGTTGCAGGTGGTATCGGAGTTGCCCTGCTTACTACATTGTTTGGTTTGATTGTTGCGGTTGTTTTACAACTCTTTTATAATTATATTCTATCGAAAATTGACAGCATAGTGAATAAAATGGAAGACTCTTCCATTTCGCTTGTTGATCTGCTCATTAAATTCAATTTAAAAAGTAAATAAGCTATGACTGGCATTCAAAGAATATCCTCGATCGTTCTATATATAGTTGCCGGGATATCCGTCATATTTGCCGGATTATACTACCTGGGTGGAAGCGTGCCTGATACAATAGGGACCACTATGGAAGAGAAGAATTTTACTTCTATTATTTTGGTCTGGGCATTGATACTCTTTATTATTACGGGTGTGGTGACTGTGGTTTTTTCATTGTCAAATGTCATTTCCAATCCAAAGGTGGTGAAAAACTTTCTTATAGTGATTATTATAGCTGTGGTACTATTTGTACTCTCTTACCTATTTGCTTCATCCGAACCATTATCCAATTTAAGTATCGCAAAGCTACCTACAGCCTCGGTTCTTAAGTGGGTAGGAACAGGATTAAATGCCACATATATTCTCGCTATACTGTCATTTCTTGGCATTATTGTATCTGAGGTATATAATGCATTCAGATAAAATATAGCTGTTTAAGCAATTAAAATATTTAATTATGGCTAGAAGAAATTTACAGGAGATCAATGCGGGATCGATGGCTGATATTGCCTTCCTGTTACTTATTTTCTTTCTGGTTTCCACTACAATGGATACCGACATGGGAATAGTGCGAAAATTGCCTCCCATGCCTGAAGAAATAACCCAGGAAGAGGAGGTTAAAGTTAAGGAACGTAATATATTTGTCGTGCTCGTCAACAGGGATAATCAATTACTGGTTGAAGGGGAACTAATGGATATCAAAGATCTTCGGAAAGCTGCAAAAGTGTTTATCGAGAATCCCTATGATGATCCTACACTGCCTACAAAGGAATGGATTGAAGTTCCGATTTTCGGACAGGTGGAGGTAACCAAATCACATGTAATATCGCTCCAAAACGACCGGGGAACATCGTACGAAATGTATATTGCGGTGCAGAATGAACTGGCTGCTGCTTATAACGAGCTCAGGGAGGAGTTGTCGATGCGAAAATTCAGGGTAAAATATTCTCAACTGGGTGATGATGAGGAGGCAAAGAAACGTATAGACGCCATTGACGAAGTTTACCCGATGAAAATTTCGGAAGCTGAACCTAAAAATATAGGAGGGAAATAAAATGTCAAAATTTAGTAAAGGCAAAGAGAAAACAGTTACGGCAATTTCTACTGCCTCACTTCCTGATGTCATATTTATGCTTCTTTTCTTTTTTATGGTTACTACCGTAATGCGTGAAGTTGATCTGAGAGTTCAACTTGCACCTCCAACAGCCGATCAGGTTAAGAAGCTGGAAGAAAAATCACTTGTCAGTTATATCTATATAGGGAAACCCTTAAACACCAAAGTATTTGGTACGGTGCCCCGGATTCAACTCAACGATGCCTTTGCTGAACCGGAAGAGATTCGAGACTTTATTGCTTCTAAGCGTGAGCAAATTGATGAGGTGGATCGGAATAAAATGACTGTATCACTCAAAATTGACAGGAAAACTGAAATGGGAGTTGTAACCGATGTGAAACAAGAGTTAAGAAAGGCCAGTGCTTTAAAAATAAATTATTCTACTTTCGAAGGTGACGTAATCCAGGCACTTAGAGACAGATAATTTTTATAAAACAACACTATTTTAAAAGGAGAGTTTACCAACTCTCCTTTTTATTTTACATGCCCAATATCAATACAATTTTTAATCGAATTTTTTAGCCTTTACCTCTGTTTGACTGGCAGCATAATCACTGGGAGTATTTCCATATTTTTTCTTGAATACCTGGCTGAAATACCTTCTATCGGTAAAACCTACCTGATAACAAATTTCAGTGACCGAAAGCTTATTCTGGCTTAATAATTGGGCGGACCTTTTTAACCTTACGTCGCGTACAAATTCAACAAGCGATTGTCCGGTGAGTGCTTTGAGTTTTTTATAGATAACAGAGTGGCTCATTCCAAGTTCGCGAATTAGCAATTCGACCTTAAATTCAGACTGATCGATATGATTTTCGATGATCTCTATCAGGTTTATAAGAAATTTCTCATCGGGAGAAGTGATTATTATCTCTTTTGGCTGTAACAGAGCTTCTTTCATATACCGCTCGCGGAGTATTTTCCGATTATTCAGAATGTTTTTTATTCTGAGTTTTAGTTCATCCATCCTGAAGGGCTTGGTGAGATAATCGTCAGCTCCAGTTTCAAGACCCTCTACCTTGTATAATGAGGCTGTGCGGGCTGTAAGCAGAATAATCGGTATATGACTGGTACGCATATCTGATTTGAGTTTCCGGCACAGTTCAATACCATCGGTAACAGGCATCATTACATCGCTTATAATAATATCAGGTATTAATTCAATGGCTTTTTCTATCCCCTCCTTGCCATTGGCTGCCCCGGACGTAATAAACAAACGGCTCATATTTTCGCAAAGATATGTCCTTAAATCGTCGTTATCTTCTACTATTAAAACGGTTTGCCCCTTAATTTCACTGAAATCCTCAGATTTGCCTTCTTCGTTCTTACCTCCGATAGCTCCGAACTGGTAATTTTCAATTTGTTCACTATTCTTATAATCTTTCACGATTATTTCTTCAGGGAAATGTTCTTTTCCCAGGGGTAAATTAATAGTGAAAATACTGCCTTCGCCTGATTTTGATCTTACGCTGATTTGTCCTGAATGCATATTTATTAATTCTTTAGCAATCGATAGTCCAATACCAAATCCAGGCTGCTGTTCTGCTGGGGACCTATCGGTCTGGTAGAATCTTTCAAAAACATGTGGTAATTGATTTTCCGATATTCCATCGCCATCGTCTTCCACAGTGATATTCACAAAATTATCTTCAGGCATTACTTTCACGGCAATATTCCCCTTTTCGTGTGTATACTTGAACGCATTGGAAAGAAGATTGTATATTACCTTTTCCAAATGATGCCGGTCGTACCAAACCAATAGTCTGTCAGAGGGAGAATAAAATGTATAGTTAATGTTGTGATTTCGTGCATATTCCCGGAAAGAAAGAAAAACTTCTTTTGTAAATTTAATGATGTTGCCTTCAGCAACTTTTAAACTTATTTTTCTGAGTTCAATTTTACGAAAATCCAGCAGTTCGTTTATTAACTGAAGTAATCGGTCGGTATTTTTCTTAATGATTTTCAGTGATCGTTGAATCAGCATGCCTCCCTGTCTCGACTCGATCAGATTATTAAGTGGGTCCAAAATTAGGGTAAGTGGTGTTCTTAGCTCATGCGAGATATTTGTAAAGAATCGCACCTTGAGTTGGTGGATACTGGATTCCTGCTCCCGCTTTAATCTTTCAACCTTCAAATTATTCTTCAGCTGGGCCCATTTAAAGGTATATCGTTGAAAAGCATAAAGAAGACCGGTAAAAATCAGCACATATAATGCAATTGCCCACCAGGTTTTCATTAATGGTGGTTTAACTGTTATTGCAATAGAAGTAAAGGTGTCGCCCCAGTCAGAATTAAATGATTTGGCTTTTATCTTAAAGATATATTTGCCAGGTGAAAGGTTAGTATAGGTAGCTGTATTTTGCGAACCCATTTCACGCCAGTTCTGTTCAAATCCTTCCATTTTAACGGCATACTGGCAATTATCGGAAAACGGATAATCAAGGGCTGCAAATTTGAAAGTAAATACGCTTTGCTTCTGATTTAATACAATTCGGTCGGAATAGGTAATTTGTTTTTTAAGTGGAGAGTTTTCGCTGACTGGTACCTCCTTATTAAAAAGTTCGAAACCGGTAAGTCTGACATTGAAAGTTATATCAGTACTCAATAGTGTATCAGGATCAAAACTTATTAAGCCTTCAATTCCTCCAAAATATAATTTCCCGGTCTGATCGCTAAAAGAGGAATTTATATGAAATTCGTTCACCCTTGAGTTTCGGCTTATATTGAGAACTTTGATTTCGTTTGTTAAGGGATTCAGACTGCATATTCCCTTTTTAGTACTAAGCCAGAGCATACCCGTTTCATCTTCTTCAATAGAGGTAATGGTATTGTTTATTAATCCGCTTTCCAAATCGTAGCGGGTAAATTCCTGTTTAATGATATTGAATTTTGTTAGACCTGCGCCCCAGGTTCCTATCCATAAGTTTTCATTTCTGTCTTTATGTAAGCATAGGATGTTATTTCCACTCAAACTGTTGGGATTATCTTTTTGATGAATAAAAACCGTTGATGTCTTATTCTGCGGATCAAATAAATTGAGTCCTCCTCCAAAAGTTCCAATCCATAACTTGCCATTAGCAGCTTCCTCCAAAGCAAGTGCATTATTATTGCTGAGTGATGCAGGATTGTCTTCGTTATGCGAGAAGTTAGTGAATTCACGTGTGGATGTATTAAAATAGCTGATTCCACCTCCCCAGGTAGCCAACCAAAGGTTTCCCCGTGAGTCTTCAATAATTGAGCGTACATTATTGTAACTGATCGATTTTGGATTCGAAGGATCATTTTTGTAGGATTGACAAGTTTCTGTCGAAGGATTAAAATAACTCAATCCGTTTGCATAGGTGCCAATCCAGAAGTTTTCATTTTGATCCCGGAAAATAACCTGGACATAATCTAAATCGGGATATCCGGAAGCTAAATTGGAATAATTCTTCACTTCACCAGTTTGTCTATTATGACAGTATAATCCTTTCCCATCGGAACCAATCCATAAATTATTATCCCGATCGACATAAACTGAAAGTACAGGTGAAGGATCGATACCATCAATATCACTGTAGAAAAATTTAATGCTACCATGGGAATATTCAATAACACTTATGCCACTCCAGGCAGTTCCGACCCAAATGTTGTTCTGTGTATCTTCATAGATTTTATAAATGGCATTACTGCCAAGACTCGATTTCACTTGGTTTGAGTAAAGAAACCTGGAAACAGAAAAATTTAGAAAATCGTCCTTTGTATTCGGCATAATCTTAAATAGACCCCCGCCATCCGTTCCTACCCATATTATTCCCCTGGAATCTGTATAAATATCTTTTACTATCTGGATTTCATTGTACTCATCGGCAAAACGTTCAAAGAAACTTTCGAATTTTCCGGTTTCAGGATCAAACAAATTGAGCCCGCATCCATTGGTGCCTATTAAAAGATAATTCTGACAGGGTTCAATGTCCAGCACAAAGTCGGAGGAAATAGAGTAATCATCCTGAGAATCGAGTCTATAGTGAGTAAAAATTTCTGATTGAGTATCGAATTTATTTAATCCTCCACCGAATGTACCAATCCAGAAAATACCCGATGTATCTTCAAATATGGCTCTTACCGATTTAGAACTGAGACTATAAGGATTTTCTGATATAAGAGTATAGGTAGTAAAAGTTGATGTTTCCGGATTATATATATTGATACCATCTTCAGTACCTACCCAGATCCGGTGATTTGAATCTTCGTAAATAACATTGATCTCATTTGAACTAATGGAACCTGTTACTCCGTCATTCGTCTGAAATGCTAAAAATTTATCACTTTCTTTATTGTATAAATTGAGCCCGCCACCAAAAGTACCAATCCACATCCGTCCATAGGAATCCTGATAGATACAGGAAACATCATCGGAACTCAGACTTTCATTGTCGCTTTTTGAAAAATTATAGGTTTTAAACCTGATTCCATCGTATTTATTCAAACCGTCGATGGTCCCAAACCACATAAAACCATCCGAATCCTGAAGAATACTTTTGATAGAACCATTCGATAAACCATCCCGGATTCCCAACTGTCTGAAAATTAATCTCTCCTGTCCATATAGATAAAATGCAATTATAAGGAACAGAATACTCGTTAGTATTTTTTTAAATTTCATCGTGATATAGATGTTCTTTCGAAAATAACTTATATTGAAGTAATTATCAAACCTTCAGATTCAATTCCTTTTAGTTGGAAGCATTAAAAACAATTTCAAACATAATTTTCCTAATATTTAAAGAGGGGTGTAAAATCATCTTTGAAGTAGGGCAAATTCAACCTGATCACACCAATAACTATTAAAGGTTTATAGCTCAAACCTACCCAAAAGTCTTAATGATAAGCATTTTAAACTACCTATAAGCGTAAGTAAAATCCTTCTGGTATAAAAAATTTAGCATAGCTACAATTAATAAAAATATGTTCTCCTGAGTAGACGAAAAACTTAATCACCTTTTCACGAGGTTGATTCAATATTGAATTCATTTTATTCAATTATCTTGTATTTCAAACACCCATCAAACTACTCCATCTTGGAGGATAAATTCTTTTCTCCCAGCTGACAGGAATTGGAAGGACTCTTCCCACAGACACTAAATTTGATTATGATTGTTCTTAGCTATAAGTTATCATCGGGAATCGGGTATTTAAGATGAGATAAATTATGCTTAAGTTGAAGTATAGTACTATTTCCTAGTTAATAAACGAAAAAGCCCAACAGAAATGATGAAATATACACCCGTTTGATACTATAACAGTGATTATATTGGCAAAGATTTAAAAAGTGAAAGATGAACAGAGAAAAAGCAGAAAAAAAAATGCACCTAGTTTCAATCCTGATTAAAATAGTCCTTATCGCTTTATTCTTATTTATAGTAGTTATTCTAATTGACTTAATCTAATTTTTAACTATATAATATGAAACACTTAACTCTATTAACCCTAATTACATTGTTGTGTTTTTCTGCTAAGGTGGCAGGACAGCAACAGATTACCGGAAAGGCTACTTCAGCCTTAGACGGAGAAAGTCTCTTTGGTGTGGCTATCTCTGTTTTGGGAACTCCTCTTGGAGCAACTACAGATGCTCAGGGGAATTACTCCATTACAGCATTGCCTACTGATACGTTGGTCTTCTCATCAATCGAATTCGAAACGGCTTTCGAGGTTGTCGGGAACAGGACTATAATAAATATTTCCCTGATTCCCGATATCAAACAACTTTCCGAAGTAGTGGTAATTGGTTATGGGACCGCACTTAAAAAGAATGTGACAACTGCAATCGCAACTGTAGATCCTGATGAAATCCCTCAAGCAGCAAACAATAATGTTAATGATTTGCTTTTTGGCAGAGCTGCCGGATTACAGGTTATACAAAGAAGTGCACAGCCCGGAGGTGAAATTGATCTGAGAATAAGGGGTCGACAAGAAAATCCTCTTATTGTTATAGATGGAGTTGTCATGCCAAAATCAGGTCTTGAACCCGGTGTGAACTTCGCAGAAACAGATGGAGTGCAGAGAAGTGGACTAAGCGGAATAAATCCTAATGACATTGAATCGATAGAGATACTAAAAGATGCCAGTGCGTCAATTTACGGGATTGGAGCTTCCGATGGAGTGATCCTAATTACAACCAAGAAAGGTAATGCTAAAAAGATACAGGTAAATTACAGCGGAAATTATTCATTTGTTCAGAACATGCCTTACCTGGAACAATTGACTGCAAAAGAGCATATGGAATATTATAACCAGTTTGAAATGGATCTTTACAACTATCAAAGTAGTATGGAACCTTTCGGATCAACTCCTTCTGATTATGTACCTACATTCTCGCAAGAGGAAATTAATGCTGCTGGAGATGGAACTGACTGGGTTAGCGAAGTATTAAAAAATGGAAGGATCATAAATCAGAATCTGAATTTTAGTGGTGGGTCAGAAAAAGCTACATATTATTTCTCTACAAGTTACTTCGATCAGGAAGGAACGCAAAAAAATTCAGGTCTCAATAAGTTTAATACAAGGTTAAACACGACGTTCAATCTTAATAAATATATTACTCTCAGAGCCAATATGATTGCAGGCAGGAATAAATATGAAAACAATGGAAGTAGCTGGCAAACAGGTAATGCAGGTCAAAATGCCTTCAGGGCATTACAGGCAGCCTATACATATCCACCTTATTTACCAATCAGGGATGAGGAAGGAAATTATACCATCTGGCAAACAACCGGGAATCCGGTTGCTCTTTTGGAAATAGACGATGAAACGGAATATAATTCATTGCTTACTGATTTTGATCTGGATATTGATATTATCCCCGATGTACTTAAAACTACATTCAGTTACGGCAATAATACTGAAAATGCCTACAGGGAATTTTATATTCCTTCCAATGTATTTTGGTTCGATGAAAGCAGGGCGCGGGCATCCATTAATAATTCCAAAAGACAATACCAGACATTTGAAGCTTTGATAACATTTAACAAAGAATTTGATAATATCCGTTTGAACGTGATAGGTGGTTTTGGCGAATATTTGGAACAGACCAAAACTTCGGGAATACAAGCGCAGGATATGCTAGATGCAATAAATGTAACGAATGTAGCAGCAGGAACTGCTACTCCCAAGGTAAGTTCAAGTCTGGTGAAAAACAGAAAACGTTCCTATTTTAGTAGGGCCACAATAGATATACTTGATCGTTATATAGTAACAGGCGCATTACGCTATGATGGATTTAGTTATTTCTTTCCCGAATCAAAATATGCTGCTTTCCCATCAGTATCTGTTGGCTGGAAAATCAATAACGAATCGTTTCTTGCAGGAGCAAATGCAATTGATCTGTTAAAGTTAAGAGCAAGCTATGGTTTAACAGGAAGAGCAAGCAATGGCGCAATAGCCTATGGTGGTTTTATACCAGATGATGTTACCATACCCTATGATGATGCCGGAATAAGATATAATGCTTATTATATTAACAGGTTCGATAATCCCGACCTGACCTGGGAAAAAACTGTTATGCTGAATGTTGGATTAGACTTTGCATTGTTTAAAAACAGACTGACAGGTTCATTTGACTGGTTCAAAGATGATATAACCAATCTGTTGGATGATGATGCAAGAACACCTCCATTATCATTTTTAGTAACCGCTCCGCAAAATGGTGGTCATCAAGTCAGAACAGGATGGGATATTGGTCTGGATTATGATGTACTAAGAACTAATTTATATTGGGAAACATTCGTAAACCTATCTCATTATACATTTCGATGGGAAGAACGATTTGAACAAGATGTTTTATATCCTTATGAAGAAGTAACAGATCCTGTTATTGCTATATATGCTTATGAAACGGATGGAATTCTGCAGCTTAATGAATCCATTCCCGATTGGCAACCTGCTAATGCACAGATGCCTGGTGCGCCGAGATTTGTAGATAAAAATGGTGATAATGTTCTGGATTCAGCAGATGTTAGGTTATTTAATTCAATACCAAAGCTAATAGTTGGATGGGGTAATACATTTAAATATAAGAACTTCGATCTGACGATCCAAATATATGGACAGATTGGAGCATACAAAACAAATCCAACTGTATTCTGGGGCGATCCTAATAGTATTTTAAAGAATAGTTTATCAGGAACCAAGGATTATGAGAATGTTTGGTCCACTGCAAATCCCGATGGTACTTTTCCGGGAGCGACATACGATGAAGCATTATTAGCTGAGCTTGTCACATCAGATATAGCTATCCAGAAAGCAGATTTCCTGCGGGCAAGAAATATTACACTGGGATATACACACGACTTTAAAAAATATATCAGTTCTGCAAGGATATATTTTGATATCCAAAATGCTTTTGTTATTACAGAATACAAGGGTGCAGATCCGGAAGTTGATGCTAGAAGTGTTAAAGGTGCACCGGCTCCTTATCCTATGGCAAGGACATATTCACTTGGACTTAATATTAACTTTTAATTAGAATCATAATGAAACGAATAATATATGGATTACTAGTATCACTGCTGTTTATTTCAGCATGTGAAAAAAACCTTGATCCGGAAATATATGGGAATATTAACACTTCAATTGATTTTCCGGTAACAGAAGAAGAATGGGAACTATATGCACTGGAAGTATATAAGACCTTTACCTCAAAATGGGAATATATACCCTATGAGGATATCAATGGTCCAGTTTTATATCACATGTGGTTTAGTATTGAAGAAAGCTTTTTTCAATTATTTGATTATGGCACAGATCAGATGGCCGTTTTTACTGACTGGGGTTCGCGTTTCGAAATTCCAAGTACGGCTAATTATGAACCCTATGTAAATTTTCCTGAAAATCAGTGTCCTTTTAATAAAGTTAAGGAAGTAACAAGAATGACAAAGATCATTGATGATTTGACAAATGCAGATATCAGCACTGAAAAGAAAAATCAGTTGATTGGTGAAGCGAGAGTTGCAAGAGCATGGACCATGTATTTTCTGCTTCATTTATATGGGCCAGTTCCCGTAATACTTATTCCGGAGCTTGTTAATGATGATGCAGCATTATCGGATCTGACAAGGCCAACTCGTTCTGTGTTTGTCGAAAGCATTGCTGCTGATTTCAGATTTGCTGCTGATAATCTTCCTCAGGATATGCCTGATTACGGAAGATTTAATAAAGGATTAGCACTTACACAATTAATGAGATTATATATGAATGAAAAAGATTTTGTAAATGCTGAATCTGTTGGAAGAGAAATAAGTGATATGGGATTTGCCCTTGTTGAAGATTATGCAAGTCTTTTCATGGAAGCAACTGAAAGAAATACCGAAACTATTTATGCGATATCTTGTCATGCATCAGGAGCAGGAAGACCGGCGGATGCAAATTTTAATCCCTATTCTTTCTACTTTTTTCCTTATGATTATCCTGAAAATCCTGGTTGGGCAGGTCCCGCTCAGGCACCCTATATGGTGACATGGGAATTTTACCACTCTTTTGATGCAGCCGATGAAAGGCAGGCAACTCTTATAGCTTCTTATGAATCGACTGCAGGCTCTACCATTGGGGAAGCTGATATGCCCGGAGCTATAATAAATAAATATCCTAAAACAAGTACGGAAACATTTGCCGGAAACGATATTGTTATAGCACGGTATGCAGATGTTTTATTAATGCTTGCTGAAGCTATAAATGAAAACAATAGCGGTCCTACATCTGAAGCCATTGCAATGGTTGATGAAGTTCGTGTACGTTCCGGATTAGCTGGCTTAGAGGCTGGCGATATTGCCTCAAAAGATGCATTTAATGATGCTATTTTAAGAGAAAGAGGTTGGGAATTATATTTTGAAGGGGTACGTAAATTTGATCTTGAGAGGCATGGTGAATGGCCAGATTTAGTCAATGCTGTTGAAGGTAAATTAGCTGGCCCATATTTATTGCCAATCCCTCAATATGCAATTTCAGCAAGTGGTGGAACATTAAATCAGAATAGCGGCTATTAAGAATGAATATTTCCCCGGTTTGCAATTGATAATAATCTACCTGCAGAAAACTTTACTTCGGGGAAATCATTCGGTATTAGAATATTAAGAAAATGAAGCTATTAACTGTA
>CAZMVE010000037.1:0-5988 GCA_964569585.1 uncultured Bacteroidales bacterium
CATATAATTCTCCACCTGAGGCATTCCTATGACCACCACCATTAAAGTGATCTGTGGCAATTTTATTCACTTTAAAATTTCCTTTCGACCGGAACGAAATTTTCACCATATCCTTTTTTTCGATAAACAATACGGAAAAACGTATTCCTTCAATTGAAAGCGGAAGATTAACAAAACCTTCGGCATCGCCTATTTTGAAATGATAATCTCTCAGTTCCTGTTGAGTTAGGGTGATATAAGCAGTCCGGTATTCTGGTAAATGTTCCAGTTTTTTATCGAGACAGTATCCCATGAGACGCATGCGATTGTAAGAGAAATTGTTATAAATACGATCGTATATATAATCTTTATTGATACCACATGTGAGCAAGGAAGCCACCTTATTAAAAGTGAGCGGCTGTGATGAATTAAAACTGAAACATCCCGTATCGGTTACTATACCGGCAAATATACAACTGGCAATATCTTCATCTATGGAGGAAATTAGGCCGAGCTCTCCTATAAAGTCGTAAATGAGTTCAGCGGTAGAGCTTGATCGCGGATCGGAAATGGTGAGATCAGCAAAATCCTGCGGAGCAGGATGATGATCGATAAGTACTTTATAGGAGTTGGATTTTTTGAGTTTATCATTATACTCGCGAATACGGCTTAAATCGTTAAAATCCAAGGCAAATACAATATTTGCTTCAGTCAGTATTTTATCGGCAATTTGAGGTTGCTTATCATAAATATGGATTTTGTCAGCATTTTTCATCCATTTTAAAAATGACGGAAATGTATTGGGAAGAACAATTTCCACCTGATGTCCCATTTTCAGGAATAAGTTATACAATGCGAGCGAAGCTCCTATGGCATCACCGTCGGGATTACGGTGACTGAGAATAACAATTTTTTGATTCCCTTCCGTAATAAGTTTCCTGATTTTCGAAAAATCGGTATTTGTTTGATACATCAGTTAAAACATATGACTTCAGACTCAAAGATAGTAAATGACATAAAACTCATGAAATCCATTTATCACCAATTTTTCTCAGTTAATAAATTAACTTTCTTTTCCAGTTCATATTACACTATTATTTTATAATTTTGGCGCTTCTTTTATCATTCAAGAATTTTATTGATGACCTGTAAGCGTTTATATTGATATGCGTTACAATTCTATATTTTAAGTATATAAAACAACATTTTAAGATAATTTAAGGAGATGACAGGAACAAAGACTTTGACTATTATTAAACCCTGTGCAGTTCGTAATGAATTCATTGGACCCATATTAGGAAAAATCAATGAAGCAGGATTTCATATTGCTGCAATGAAGTTTTTGCAGCTTACACGTACCCAGGCAGAAAGTTTTTATGAATTGCACCGGGGAAAACCATTTTATGAACCTTTGATCGATTTTATGACCTCCGGTCCGGTAGTTGTTGCCATTCTTGAGAAACAAAATGCCGTTTATGAATACAGGAAGCTTATTGGAGCTACCGATCCGGCTAAGGCTAAGGAAGGTACCATACGTAAATTATTTGCCGAATCATTAAAGAAAAATGCCGTTCATGGTTCCGACAGTAAAGAGAATGCCGATAACGAATGCAATTTCTTCTTTTCGAAATGTGAACGATTCTCTAAATTCTGATAAAATTAATGATTACAACTAAAATTCAAACCAGGGAGCTAATCCCTGGTTTTTTTATTTAAGGATTATTTTCGTAACAATTTCTTCACCTGCATTCTCATTGATTCTTGATATGAGAGTTTCGCGCATCATAAGTATCTCGTTGCGGAGAACGGAGGAATTCAGATAAACATAGAGTACCCCATTTTTTATATAAATCCGTCTGGTAAGCGATGCCGCGTTTTTACCCAACATTTCTTCCCATTGCTTTTCAATACGCGATTCTTTCAGTTTCCGGCGCATTTGCATCGAATCTATATATTCACGAAGCACCTCTCCTATTGATTGCGAATTTTTTCTCTGCATCTATCAAGTTTTATTTTTTTGACGCTGGCAACTGATCATCTATCGTGTTCACCTTTCCATCGGAAACCTTGTACAGCTTATGATCAATATTGAGTTCATTAAGTATCCCCTTCATCCGATCAAGATTTGTGTGAGTTATAAAAATCTGTCCGAAAGAATTATCATTGACCAATTTTAAAATTTGCCTCACTCTTTTAATATCAAGCTTATCGAACACATCATCGAGCAACAGAAGTGGAGGAAATCCCTTAAGTTTCTGAAGAAATTCGAATTGTGCGAATTTCATCGAAACCAGGTAAGTTTTTTGCTGTCCCTGCGATCCGATGCGCCTAATAGGCTCACCATTCAGATTTAAAACCAGGTCGTCTCTATGGATACCAACAGTCGTATATTTCAGCACCAAATCTCTTTGTCTTGCTTCTTTTAGCTTTTCAGCGAAATCAGCATCGTTTAGCTGCGACTGATAAATAAGCTCCACAGGTTCACTTCCCCCGGAAATAAACTGATAGAAACGGTTAAATACCGGGATAAAGTCACCAATAAACTCCAACCTTTTTTTATGAATTGCAATTCCATATTCAACAAGCTGACGATCGAACACATCAAGAAGTTCATCTGTCTCCGAATTCGTCCGAGTATCTTTTAAAAATTTATTGCGTTGTGCGAGTATCCGGCGGTAATGCATCGTATTTTCAAGATACAACCTGTCGTATTGAGAAATTACGCCGTTAATATATTTTCTTCTCTGTTCACTTCCTTCTATTATTAACTGAATATCGACCGGCGAAACCATAACCACCGGAAATAATCCTATATGATCGCTTAACCGTGTATATTCCTTTTTATTCCTGCGGAATTGTTTTTTATTATTTTGTTTTAATCCGCAGTAGAGTTCTTCATTTTTTTTCTCCCTCTTAAACTGGGCCTGCAGTACCATAAACTCTTCATTTCTGCGAATGGAATATAGATCGGTAACATTAAAATAGCTTTTACACATACACAGGTAATGTACCGAATCCAGCAAATTGGTTTTTCCTTCTCCATTATCGCCAATAAAGCAATTTAACTTGGAATGAAATTCCAGGTTCAGGTCGGCATAGTTCTTAAAATTTAGTAAGGAAAGGGTTTCGATGTACATTATATTATAAGGAATAATACACTGGATGTAAAGGTACATATTCTGTTCTGAAAGGCCCTCCGTTCCATTTAAATAATCCTTAAATGCTTCAACTTTAAGTTGATATATGGTATCATTATTTTTTTGACTTTCATAGAAAAAAATATACTTTTGCATGCTGTTGAACAAGCATATAATTGAATAATAATGAGTAAAAAGAAATCAGAAGACGTCGGTAAAGGTTTGGAATCAGTTGAAAGTGCACTTTCGAGGACAGAGCAATATATTGAGGAAAATAAAAAGAGTCTTACAATAATTGTTGCTGTTATTGTTCTGGTAGTTGGCGGTTATATACTCTATAGCCGGGTATTATTGGCTCCAAAAGAAACTGAGGCCCAATCGCAAATATTCAGGGCTGAACAATATTTTGAACAGGATTCTTTCCGGCTTGCACTGGAAGGAGATGGTGATGCACTTGGATTTATAGATATTATTGACGAATACGGGATCACAAAAACTGCTAATCTGGCCAATTACTATGCCGGTATTTCTTATTTGCGGCTGGGAGAATACGAAAATGCTATTGAATACCTGGAACATTTCGATTCGAACGATAAACTGGTTTCGGTAGTTGCACTGGGTGCTCTGGGTGATGCTTATGTAGAAACGGGCGATTATCATGAGGCTATCTCATTTTTTGAGAAAGCAGCCAATAAAAACAAGAACGATTTTACCTCAGCTATTTATCTTAAAAAAGCCGGACTTACATATGAGGCAATAGAAAACTACGCGAAAGCAATATCGGCTTATGAAAAAATCAAGAAACTATATCCCAAATCGGAAGAAGCAAGAGATATTGATAAGTTTATACAGGCAGCAAAAATGAAAATCTGAATATAACTTCAGGAAATGATAAAAAAGTATCAGAAATTTCATGGGTTTTTGGTACTTTTTTCATTTTAAAACAAAAACTGATGTCAACAGCAAATAAAAACCTCTCCGAATACGATCCTGATACCGTTCCATCGGCAAGAAAAATGCGTTTTGCCATTATTGTATCGGAGTGGAATAAGGATATCACTTTCACGCTACTTGATGGTGCCCAAAAAACGCTTATCAGAAACGGGGCTGACCCTAGTCACATAGAAGTAACATACGTGCCGGGAAGTTTTGAACTCACTGCAGGTGCCCGTATGGCTGCCGAAACCGGAAATTTTGATGCCGTAATTTGTCTGGGTTGTATAATCAGAGGAGAAACACCTCATTTTGATTATATCTGTATGGGAGTTTCCTATGGAATAACAGAGCTTAATATAAAGTATAATATCCCCTTTATTTTTGGAGTGCTTACAACCGATAATCTGCAACAGGCAAAAGACAGGGCCGGAGGAAAACATGGAAATAAGGGTGATGAAGCTGCTATTACTGCCATTAAAATGGTAGCACTGCAAAAGCAATCGTAAAGCAGGAACTAAATTACAGTACAAATAATTAGTATTTTTACGGAATTGTTGTCCGTTAAATACATCCTTTCCTGGATTTATTTGATTAGTCTGATAGCAAATACATAGTTGCAATAATCCAAAACCTGTTCCAGAAAATGTCGAAGGTTGTAGTAGGTATATCGGGAGGAGTAGATTCAAGCGTTGCTGCCTACCTCTTAAAACAAGAAGGACACGACGTGGAGGGTTTATTTATGATTAACTGGCACGATACCACCGGCACACTTGCCGGCGATTGTCCCTGGAACGACGATCTTGTTTTTGCTGAACTTGTAGCACGCAAGCTCGGTATTCCCCTGCACACCATCGATTTCAGCGACCAGTACCGTAAACGTGTAGTCAATTATATGTTCGCTGAGTACAAAAAAGGGCGCACTCCAAATCCCGATGTACTTTGTAATCGCGAAGTTAAATTTGATCTTTTTATTAATAAAGCCAGGGAACTTGGAGCCGATTATATAGCTACAGGCCATTACTGTTGGAAAGACACCCTAATTAAAAATGGAAAAGAAATATACTCTCTGCTTGCAGGCAGCGACCCGGGAAAGGAACAAAGCTACTTCTTGTGTCAGCTTTCTCAGAAACAATTAGCCCCCGTGCTATTCCCCATTGGTAATATGCATAAATCAGAAGTAAGGCGTATTGCTGCACAACTGGAACTCCCGACGGCAAATCGCAAAGATTCTCAGGGAATTTGTTTTGTTGGCAAAGTGGACCTGCCTGAGTTTTTACAACAGAAACTGGCAGCAAAAGAAGGAGATATTATTGAAATCGATAAAAAATTGGATTATCCCTATCCCGGTGTCCCAAATTCTAATAGCTACAAGCTGGAAGATCTGCAGAAGTATTGCTCTCCGTATTCCTTTTCCCCCGATATGGGGAAAAAAATCGGAAGACACCGGGGAGCTCATTTTTATACTATCGGACAAAGAAAGGGACTCAATGTGGGTGGTAAATCCGAACCTTTATTTGTATTGAAAACCGATACAAAGAATAATATCGTATACGTTGGTCAGGGACACGACCATCCGGGACTTAACCGATTTGGTCTCCATATACCAAAAGAAGATATTCACTGGATCAGGGAAGATCTAAAAATGATACCGGATCAGATCAGGGAATATAAAGTCAGGATACGTTACAGACAACCCTTGCAAAAGGCAAGCCTGTTTATGCATAAGAATGGTTTATATATCTTGTTTAATGAACCTCAACGGGGAATAACCCCGGGACAATTTGCAGCCTGGTACGATAAAAGAGAACTGCTGGGATCGGGTGTTATTGAATAATTTATTTCGATTCCTTTACATGCAAACCACATTCATTGTGCTCGGGAGCTTCCCACCACCAGCGTCCGGATCGAAAATCTTCACCCGGTATAACGGCACGTG
>CAZMVE010000037.1:6088-26055 GCA_964569585.1 uncultured Bacteroidales bacterium
GCTTCCCACCACCAGCGTCCGGATCGAAAATCTTCACCCGGTATAACGGCACGTGTACATGGCTGACAGCCAATACTCGGAAAACCTTTATCGTGTAAAGGATTGTAGGGCACATCATTCTGCTTTATATAGGCCCATACATCTTTTTCAGCCCAGGTTAACAGCGGATTTACCTTAATAATAGAATAGCTACTATCCCATTCAACAAGTTGAGTATTGAAACGATTAAGCGATTGATCTTTACGTAAACCTGTTACCCAAACATCGTTACCAGGCAGGGCTTTCTTTAAGGGCTCAATTTTCCTAATGTAGCAGCATTGTTTTCTGTTCTCAATACTATCGTAAAACAGGTTTATTCCTTTAGAATTGACCATTTTCTCAACCTGCCGGCTATCCGGGAAAAAAACCTTAATCGCCATCCCATATTTCTTATTGGTCATATCAATCAGGTCATAGGTTTCGGGAAACAGTCGGCCCGTGTCGAGCGTGAAAACTGTAAAATCCCTGCAGCATTTCGACATTATATCGAGCAATACCTGATCTTCGGCACCCAGACTTGAACCTAAAGTAACTTTGTTTGGATAGTTAGCCAGGAAATACCTTATTATTTCTTCGGTTGATTTTTTCTGTAATTTTTCATTCAATTCCTCAGCAACTTTCTGCATTATCCTTCCCTTTTTTCGTTTGTCTTATTCCTTTCGAGCGTTAAATTCAATACAATATAACCTAGAATACCAGCAAGCAGAGAACCTGTTAAAATTCCAATTTTGGCCGGATTAAGAAACAGCGCGTCGGTAAATGCAAGATTTGATATAAACAATGACATGGTAAATCCCATGCCTCCTAATAATCCAATGCCAACAATATGCTCCCATTTCACTTTTCCCGGTAAGGCCCCGATACCCAGCTTAACGCTTAACCAAGTGAACAGGAAAACGCCCAGTACTTTTCCAAGTATCAGACTTAATTCAATAGTACCACTCAGAGAGGAAAAAAGGGAGGTAATCCCTGTTGCTTCAATGATAACTCCTGCATTCGCGAGAGCAAAGAGCGGCATCACTATAAAAGTTACAAAATGATGCAGTGTATGTTCAAGTGCCTGCACCGGACTTTGCACGTGCACCAGTTCTTCTTCCATGTTATCGATCGAAGCCAATTGCTCTTTTGTCAGTGTTATCTTGTCGCTACAACCTGTCGGACAGAAAACCTCTAAATTATTATCCATACGGTCACGGAAAGTACCTACATCGATCTTACGGTTCATTGGAATGGAGAATGCAATTAACACGCCCGCTATTGTAGGATGTATTCCCGAATGTAAAAACATAAACCAGATTACCCAGCCCACAATCATATAAGCAGGAATATACCTTAAGTCCATTCTATTAAATAATAAAAGAAGCATGTATAATGCTAATCCTATTAAAAGATAAATCCAGTTAATGTCTGCACTATAGAATAAAGCAATTACCATCACAGCTCCAATGTCGTCGACAATTGCAAAAGCAACAAGGAAAACTTTCAAACTTATTGGAACTCTTTTGCCCAGCAAGCTTAGGACTCCTAATGAGAATGCAATATCGGTAGCCATGGGAATGCCCCATCCGGTTTCGGTAGAAGGATTTCTATTTACAAAAATAAAAATTAAAGCGGGAAATATCATGCCTCCCAAAGCCGCTGCAATGGGTAAACTCGCCTGTTTTACCGATGAGAGCTCTCCGGCAACAAGTTCTCTTTTTATTTCAAGACCAACAAAAAAGAAGAAGATGGCCATTAAACCATCGTTGATCCAATGATGTAATGATTTTGAAAGGATAAAATCGCCAAAGCCGATAGCCAGGTTTTTTTCCCAAAAATGATGGTAGTATTCACTCAAAGAAGAGTTTGCCCAAAGAAGTGCAATTACAGTAAAAAACAACAGCAGAATTCCACCTGAAGCCTCTACCCTAAGAAAACGCTGAAAAGGCGTCAGAACATTTTGTACTACGTTTTTTGAAGTTCCGTTTCCCATAGAATATTTTAGTTACGAGGTAGCAAAATTAGCCAATTAAGATAATAACCCATTCATGTCTCAATCGATATATAAAAAACTCTTTTGTCTCAATAATGTTTACATTTTTTCAATCAAACGCTGAAATTCCGGAGTTTTAATAATCTGATCGATCGATTCAATACGCCCGAATTCGAACCAGGCAGATTCATCTTGCCGGAATCCAAGGATTTCGTGTAATTGCATAAGCCGAAGGTATAAATCGATAATTGAGAAAGGTCCTGTTTCAGTTATATGATCAAATATTTCAGGTTCAATAATATGAATAACACTAAATCCCAGGGCATAGGTGAACGAGGTCTGGCCATATCCTTTCATCTCTCCACTCCGATTATCACGCCACCCGGTCAGTCGCATACTTTCATCAAATAATAATGAGCGTGTTGTTATTCTATCCTTCACAGCCAGCGTTACTAATGGCTTTTTTAGCTGGTGAAAACGGATCATTTCACTGAGATCAAGATCCGTAAGTACATCGATTCCCATAAGAATAAAAGGATCGCTACCTTTTAAATATTCAAAAGCCTTAACTATCGCTCCTCCCGTATTCATAAGCCTGTCACTCTCATCAGATATTTTACAGGGTAGCCCAAATCCGTCATTTTGCTCCAGGAAGTCTGTTATCTGATCGGGAAAATGATGCACATTAATCACCAACTCATCAATACCGTGTTTTTTAAGATACCTTATGGTCCATTCGAGTAATGAACGATTCTCAATTTTAAATAGAGCTTTTGGTTTGGTATCGGTAAAGGGTTTTAACCTTGTTCCGAGACCAGCTGCGAGTATCATAGCCTTCATCAGTTGCTTAGATTTTTTGAGGTTTGCAAAGTTTCTTTTTTTTATTCGCTTTTCCTCCGCAATTTTTACACTTATATCTTACTTTCTTCGATTCCATTTTCCGCGTGTCCTCCTTGTCCATTTCACAAATTGTTTTGCTTATCTTCTGGCTTTTGCTCACGGTGAAGTATATTCACATTAATATCGTACCTCTTTCTTAATTCGCCCGATAGCTGTTCTGCACAGTAAACCGAGCGATGCTGTCCGCCCGTACAACCAAAACATACCATTAAATGTTCATACCCCTTGTTGAGATAATCATCCACAGAAGCAAAAACAATTTTTTTAACCTGGTCCAGAAATTGTTCTACTTCATTTTTCTCTTTCAAAAAATCTATTACGGGTTTATCGTTCCCGGTTAATCCTTTGTATTGATCTAAAGTACCCGGATTTGGCAATAACCTGCAATCGAAAACATATCCTCCCCCGTTTCCTGTAAAATCTTCAGGTATTCCTCGGCGGTACGAAAAACTATAAACAGAAACCGTGAGTTTATCATTGGGCATAAATGATCCCTGATAAGCAGGTTGATCGGTCATTTGTAGTAAAGTTGAGGTAAGATGTGGCAACTTAACTCCCAAATCAAAATGAGTTAGTAGCCATTTTAAATTGATCATAGCGGGCGGTATACTCTGTAGAAAGTAGGGCTTTCTTTCGAAATAACCTCTGTAGCCATAAGCTCCGAATGCCTGCAGCGATCGGATTAATACAAAGCCGGGAAAGTATTTCAAAAATATTTTTTTGTCGAAAAATGAATATTCACTAAAAACATCGAGGTAAAATTCCAGTAATTCTGTCCGGAATTCAGGCGATAAAACTGTTTTAGCCTCGAAGAGCAATGAAGCCAGATCATATTGTAAGGCCCCCTTTCTACCTCCCTGATAATCGATAAAGTAAACTTTACTCTCTTTTATCATGATATTTCTTGACTGAAAGTCGCGATACAGAAAAAAGTCGGAAGGCGCTTCTGATAAAAATTCAACGAGGGTACGAAAATCGTCTTCAAGCTTCTGCTCATGAAAGGGTGTATAGGCAAGCTTAAGAAAATGGTACTTAAAATAGTTTAAATCCCAGAGCATCGATTGTTCATCAAATGCCGACCGGGGGTAACAAACCGAATAATTAAAATCTTTGGTCGTTTTGAACTGAATGGCCGGCATACTTTTGATAACCTCTTTATACCAGTTTATATAGTTATCTTCTCCGCTATGGTGACTTTCAGAAACCAAACTGAAAAGATCTGTATCTCCCAAATCTTCAAGGAGGTAAATATTCTGATCGAGATCGTGAATATAAACCTTGGGCACATTTACACCTGCGCTACTCAATTGCCCGGTAATATATAAAAAGGCTTCATTCTCAGCCCTGTCAGGATTATAAGCGGCTATAACAGTATTACCATCATTACCTAATCGAAAATAGAATCGGTTGGAACCGGAAGGAGGAAGAGGATGAACGAAATCCGGCGCTTTTCCGGTATATTTTTTAAATGCTTCTCTTATAGCCTGATGGTGTGTGTTCATAATTCATTATATATTTTCTTCATCTGCCATACGAAATATCACCTCGAGCGCCTCATCGACATGGCGTTTTTCAGTATAGGTTTGTGCGCATACAAAACGTAGGGTATAATTGCCATGAAACAGAGTATGCGAAATGTAAATTTGTCCCGTATTGTTGATCTTTTCAAGCATTTCCGAGTTCATTCTGTTCTGATCGGTAATTGATTCCTTCCCTGAACCCTTCAACCGGAAACATACTACAGAAAGAGTCCTTGGGACTAGTATCTCAAATTTAGGATTTTTTCGAATCCTGTTTTCAAAATAAGCTGCAAGCTCAATATGTTCACGCAATCGTTTCTGAATTCCTTCAAGGCCAAAATTACGAATTACAAACCATAATTTAAGCGCTCTGAAACGCCTGCCCAAGTGTATCCCCCAGTTACTATAATCATTAACTTCCGAATCATTACCCGTTTGCAAATACCCGGGAACCAGCCGGAAGGTATTTTGCAAATGAATCTTATCTCTGACAAAAAACAGGGAACAATCGAAGTTGGTGAACATCCACTTATGCGGATTAAACACAAAACTATCAGCCCGTTGCAAACCGCCAACAGATTCATTGAATTCGGGAAGCACCAGAGCCGATCCGGCAAATGCCGCGTCGACATGTAACCAGATTTTGTACTTTGCAGCAATTCTGCCTATTTCATCCACCGGATCGATAGCGCAAACACCTGTTGTGCCCAGGGCAGCCACTATGCATATAGGCGTAAATCCTTTATTTATATCGGCTACAATACAGGCTTCCAGATCCTCTGTTACCAATCTTCCTTTGTTGTCCGATTCGATTTTGACCAGATTATTGCTTCCTAATCCGGCAATTCTCACTGCTTTCTCTATAGAAGAATGAGCCTCAGAGGAACAATACACACGCAATACTTCGCCTTTTAATCCTTTTTGATTCGATTGAAAATGGGTCGCTTTTTCCCGGGCAGCAAGAATAGCGCAGAGTGTAGCCACTGAAGCAGTATCCTGAATGACCCCTGAAAATTCGGAGGGCAATCCTATCATCTGACGCATCCAGTCGCAAACTAATTCTTCCAATTCTGTTGCCGAAGGCGAGGTAATCCATTTCATTCCCTGTACGGCTAGAGTAGCAGTAAGCATCTCGGCCAGAACAGAAGGAGGACTGCTATTGGCCGGAAAATAGGCGAAATACTTCGGACTTTGCCAATGAGTAATACCTGGAATTATCTTGTCTTTGAAATCGTTAAATATTGATGATATGGATTCCCCATGAACAGGGGGACCGGAAGGGAACTTGTTCCTGATATCACCATACCCTACCTGTGAGCGTACCGGAAAATTTTCAACACCTGTCAGATATTCAGTAATCCAGTCGACAAATTCCAGTGCATCTCGTTTAAACTCTTCTTTCTTAAACATATACGAATTTATTGGCGTAATAATGTAATTTTATGTAAAGGTATAAGGAACAAATTATTATGAAAATATCATTTTGAGTTTATAAAATGATTTAATACTTTTAGATAGGATCATTTATTCATAAATTATGAAATTAACAATTTACGATTCAAAGGAACTCAATTTTGTTGAATTGAATTATACAGGTGGCAATGACACCTATATACGATGCGATAAAGAATCGAAATATATCGACAGTATCGTATTCAATTTATTTTCACCTTGTTTCGAATCTGCTAACAAGCTTTATGAGTATTATGGCCCAACAAAATATAATGCACGTAAAATAATACCCCTCAGGAATGAACTATTAAAGTTTCTTGAGAAATTGCAATCTCTCAAATCCGTAAAGGATTTTAAAGATCTGGTCAGTATAAATTTCCTTGGAAAAGAATTCCTCGACTCGCTTAAAAAAGAACATCCCGACTGGGAAAATGACTGGAAAGCGTATCTTAATAAACTGACTTCAATTAACAAAGAGATAATTACGCTGGCTGAAAAATGTGCCGATGAAGAAAAAATCCTCTGGGTTGTCGGATACTAAAACTCATATTCCCATTTTCCCTTCCTGGTAGGCAATTGTAATGCACTACCTAACATTTCAATAAATTCTGCACGATCCACATTTCTTGCTCCCATACTTCTTAGATGAGTAGTAGACTGCTGTACATCGATAAAACTAAAGTCCATATCTTTCACAATTCTGACAAGATAGTAGAGGGCTACTTTTGACGCATCAGGTTCAATAAAGAACATGGATTCGCCAAAATATACTCTACCCAGCGAAACACCATACAGCCCTCCCACCAATGTATTATTTAGATACGTTTCAACACTATGTGCATATCCTTCATTGTGCAATTTAATATAGGCTTTAATCATATCTTTGGTTATCCATGTACCTCTTTGCCCTTTTCTCTTTACTGATGAACACTGCCTAATCACGGCCTCAAAATTTGTATCCACTTTCACGGTAAATCTTTTTCGTCGGATGACCTGTCCCAATGATTTGGAGGGCTTGAACTCTAAGGGAAATAATACCATCCTGGGATTGGGTGACCACCATAATATGGGATCTCCTTCGTTGTACCAGGGGAATAGACCCTGTTGATAAGCAGCCAACAGAAATTCAACTGATAAATTACCCCCCACTGCTACAAGACCTTCATCATCAGCCAGATTAGGATCAGGAAATTGTATTTGAATTGCCATATAGTAAGTTACAACTAATTGTAATACTTAATTAAATAAGAAAATTGGTTTAATCCAATTGTTCCCATATTTCATGGATATATTTATCCTGCTCAAATAAAATTAAAAACAAATTGTATTCACCGAACGTCTAATTCAACAGAAGACAATCAATTAAAATAATTTGTATTTCATGAAAGAGACTTCAAAAAATATTACTTCTCAGGAATATCTAAGTAGGAACGGCAACCTTAATTATTTAAATTCCAATATTTTAAATAATATTGATGCTTTTATATTCATCTTCGATGTTGAGGAAATCAAACCCGTATGGATCAATGATTATTTTAATAAAAAAATGGGTTATACTACCAATGATTTAAAAGATATTACCTCAAAGAAATTCTTAGCGCTTTTTCATCCAACATCGATGAAGCAGTTTATGCAGCGCATGCAATATTACGAAGAAGAAACTGAAGCCATTAAAACTGTATACCAGGTAAAAACAAAATCCGAGAATTGGATTTACTTGCTTGTTTGCAGTCGGATTTACAAAAGAAATCCTGACGGATCAATCAAATACCTGTTAGGTTATGCATTAGAAGTTGACACTTATGAACTCACCAGGCATCTTAGAAAGATTAAAAGTTTAGATGCCAAGTGCGGAAATATTTCATTATTAAATAAGCTGAGTAACCGCGAGATGAATGTGATACATCTTATTGCTAAAGGATTGACTGACAAAGAAATTGCAGAGAAATTAAAAATAAGTATCCATACCACTAAAACCCATCGGAAAAGAATCATCAGCAAGTTAGGTCTTAAAAATACGGCTGCCCTCGTAAAATACTCCGTAGAAAATGGCATTAGCTAATATTTTCAACCTAATTTAATCCAAGAATAACAGGTATTAATCAAAATAATTAGAGTTTTAATACTATTTATATACTACTGCTGCAATGCATTTTATGAATGATTTTTCTTTAAAAATCCTAAAGAATACCCCTAAAGGTGTATTGACAGAATAAGTTTAATAGTATACATTTGCACCGAAACCTAACTTATTGCTTAAAACTAAACCTGAAATATTTTTATATATATGATTGTCTTCTAAGGATTATCGTTGGGCTAAGAAGGGGATATTCATTTCTATTAAATCATCTTGGGTAGTATTTATCAATTATTATGGTAAACGATCGGTATAAATTATTATTATAAACTATAATGATTCATGCTCTGAGTTAAAAAATAAATATTTCATACCTAAAATAGTAACCCAAAGTCTCTGAACCTATGAAAAGAATAATTTTATTATTTCCGGCTTTTGCAATATTAATTTGCTCTAATGTAATATTAAACGCACAAAAACAAACAAGCCAGAAAATTGAGTCTGCTTTTTCTGTGTCAGAAAGCAAAGTATCCACATCTGAAATATTATTTCGCAAATTCCCTGATGGTGTTGCCCCTGTAATTGACGGGACAGTTGATATATTATGGGATGAAGTGGAAGTACATAACATCGATAAGCAATTTGTAGGGGATGATCCATTTACACTTAACCAGGCAACCTGGCAGGCAGCCTGGAACGATACTGCTTTATTTATTATTATTGTTGTTGAAGACGATGATTTTTATCCTCCCTGGGAATCGGGTGATGTTGACTGGATGTCGGACAAACCGGAAATTTACATAGATGTAAACGATGAATTAGAAGATGGTGTAGGGCCTTCCACTTCCAATAGCGGTCATTATCAGGTAGCCCCTACTTTTAAAGAAGGATATGATCAATTTGATACTAGTGGTTATATACTTCTAGCTAACGCATATTTAAATCTTACTTATGGATATAATGTCAGTGATCCTAACTATGTATTTGAATATGCTATAAATATTAATTCTTTAACAACTGAGAATGGAGATACTCTTAATCCATATACTATTGATATAATGGGTTTTGATATTTACATTATCGATCGTGATGATGACGTACTTTCAAGAAAAAGAGCGGTCTGGGTAAACGATGGAACAAATGAACAGGCATATTTTGATATGGATGATTGCGGCGAGGTAACCTTCTGCGGAGGAAATTTAAGATCGCCTGAAATAAGCCTGTCAGATACTTGTCTCAACTTCGGAGATGTATTCCTGGATTACAGCACTACAGAAACGTTGTACATCTATAACATGGCATGCGACGATACTTTAAAAATACTCGATATAAGTAGTACTTTAAGTGAATTTACAGTAGATATAATTTCCCTGGATATTCCACCGGGTAGCTTTGATACTGCTAATATTACTTTTACACCATCAGGTAGTGCTGTTTTTGATGGATATCTATATATATATAGTAACGATGTCGATACAGTTTTATGCTTATCAGGAAACGGAGTACCACCGCCTGAAATATCTGTTTTGACCGATTCATTAAAAACTACTCTTCAATCGTGTAACGATTCTGTAATTCTGCCACTTACAATCTATAATAACGGAGATGGTGAATTGACATTCAGTATATTAAGTCAATATACTGACCCTGGAAGTATTCTAAATTCTTTATCTGCTCCGCTAACCAAAAAGAATGAAAGAGCAAATTCGCCCATCTATTCCCAACAGGTAGCAATTCAAAGAACAATTGATAAATTCAATATAGAAAAAGAACGTTACCTGAAATCAGGAGAATACCGAAACAATAGTTCTGTAGCAGTTAAATCCGATAATATCATTTATGTTGATGTAAATAGCCTAAGTTCTTTGGAGAACGGTTCACTGGAGAATCCCTATAAAACTATTGCAGCAGGGGTTGCCGCTGCAGCTAATGGCGATATAATTGTTGTGGTTCCCGGTATTTATTATGAACAGGAAATCTCAATTAACAAAAGTCTTACAATGAATGGCAATGGAGCTGTTATAATAGGAAATGGTTCAGGCTCAATATTTGGTGTTCATTCGAGTGCATATGATGCAACAATTAAGAACTTTACTATTACAAATTGTGAATGGGGAATATTTATTTACGACGGGTCTGTAAGTATTATTAATAATACTATTTACAACCACAGTAATAGTGGTGTGGCTATGTTTTCGGATGCAATAATAATGAACAATATAATTGGTAATGCAGTTTTTGGAATAGCTTATTACAGTGGTACACTGGAAAATTATTACAATAATGTATATAATAATTTAGAAAATTGGAACGACTGTTCTCCCGGAACCGGAAGCATTTCACAGGATCCATTATTTATAAATGAAACAGTCAATAATTTTATGCTTCAACCAGGTTCTCCGTGCATCAATGCGGGCAATCCGGATTTTCAATACAATGATACAGATGCAAGCAGAAATGATATGGGAGCATATGGCGGACCGGAAATCAATGCATATTTTGTGTTAAACTGGCTTTCATATCTACCTGTTGATGGTACCGTAAATGCAAATGATTCAATAATAATTCTTGTGCAATTTAAGTCAACCGACTTGGAGGTAGGAACATACCATTCAAATATTTATGTGAATTCAAATGATCCTTTAAATCCACAGATTATTGTTCCTTGTAAATTAACTATAACACAATCTCCGATATTTACGCTTTCAGATACATGCCTCGATTTTGGAGATGTATTTCAGGGTATTAGTGTTACAGATACCCTTCTGATTAATTATACTGGACCCGATGTGTTAACAATTAGCAGTATAACCAGTACATTAACTGAATTTACCGTTGACCCGACTGCCTTAGATATTGCACGTTGTTTTACCGGCTCGGTCCATGTTACTTATACTCCTTTAACAATTGGTAATCATAATGGCTATCTTAATATTTTTAATAGCTATGTTGACACATTTTTATATTTGTCAGGTGTTGGACTCGCCAACAGCGCGCCCATTGTTTCTGATATCCCGGACATGACGGTTAATATGGGAGAAACCTTCCCTCTATTAGATTTGGATCCGTATGTTGAAGATGTCGAGACGTCGGATGAAGGTATTACCTGGACAGTAAGCGGAAATGATAGAATAGTTATTTCCATTCTTAATGGATTTGCATCATTTACAATAACCGATAATACCTGGTTTGGCTCAGAAACTGTAACATTTACTGCCAACGATAACGGTTACAGTCCGCTTTCTGCTTCTGACGAGGTGACTTTAACCGTTAATGAAGTAGTTGGTGTTAATAATATACAAACAACTGGTGTAAACATTTATCCAAATCCGTCATCAGAATTTGTCTATATAGTTTTTGAGAATGGAATAAATGCTGAGGTTACGATTGAGGTGATTGATATTCTCGGACAAGTTGTATCAATCGAGAAAAAAGAAATGGATAAAAATGTTATCGAGCTGAATATCTCTGATTTAAGAAGCGGTCTCTATTTTATAAAAATGGCAACATCAACCGATGTGTATACTTCTACGGTGATTGTAGAAGAGTAAAGAACTGGATTTAGATCTGTTTACTATCAGATCAATACCTAAAATAAAAGCCGGAAGAATTTTTCCGGCTTTTGTTTTTGCCCGGAATGAGTTTTTTTATCACAAATTCATACCATTAAGTGGTTAGAATAATTTGTTATATTTCAGTTCTATTTATACAATCATCTTACATCTGAAACAGCTCCTTTCTATCAAAAAATTATTATATCTCAAAGAATAAATTTATATTAATTTCAAAAAAATACATTGTGATATACTCATTGAGAACATTTTAAATATTATTCAATAGTATCAATTGTTTTAATACATCTAAAGGTGTATTGATTAAGTCAAATATTCATTTTACATTTGTTTCTAAACTTTGCCATATATAACCTGAGACTTCATAAGACCTATTTCATGAAATCGATTGGTTCAGCTTTCATAATAATATTCTTATGTATAACAGTAGGTTCACCCTGTTGTGAAATACCTACAAGGGAAATTTTATTCAAATCCTTCTACAAGGCAATTGAGCAAACTCGATGGGTAATTACCTATTACTTATATTTTTCAATACAATATAATGAATCTCATACTCTCTTAAATAAAAATAACTATTCCTTTAATCAATATTTAGTAACCTAAAATAACAAGCCAATGAAACAGTTATCATTTTACCGGATCCTATTATGTTTGATGGTAATAAATTTTATGCCACCAGTCTATTCGCAAATCCGAATAGCAACAAGCGAGGTCAATCCCGAATATTTAAGATGGATTGCTGAAAAAAAACAAATGATCACTTCTGAAGGTCATGCTTTAGGTGAAATACCACTTCCTTATAAAATACATACCGAACTGCCCGCAGGTTTAAAAGATAAAATGCTGAAAATAGAATTTGCTCCTGTAAGTTATGATTTACGCAATTCCGGCGGTGTTACCTCCGTTAAAGATCAGGGAGGATGCGGTTCATGCTGGACATTTGCTACAATGGGTGCAATTGAATCGCGCTGGCTAGTAAACGGCCGGGGTACTTATGATCTTTCGGAAGATAATTTAAATACCTGTCATCCTCCTTTTGTATGGTTACCTTGCGAAGGAGGAAATACCTTTCTATCTTCAGCCTATCTCATGAGAGGTTCCGGACCCATATCGGAAGCTGACGATCCATATAGCGAAAGCCATACCAGTGTCGATTGTCCTTCAGGACTGGAACCTCAGGGTCTTGTTACTTCAGCCTGGTTTCTACCAACAAGCGATCCTGATCTCATTAAAAACTACATTATGCAATATGGGGCTGTGGCAACAAATATGTACTGGACTTCATCGGCCTATAATGCCGCTGACTATACTTACTATTATTCAGGACCTGCTGATGGAACAAACCATGCAGTGACACTTATCGGATGGGATGATGATAAAACAACTGCAGGCGGAACCGGTGCATGGATCATTAAAAACAGCTGGGGTCCGGCATGGGGAGAAAGCGGTTATTTTTATATCGCTTACCAGGATGTTGAAGTAAATTCTACAGTAACTGCATTCCAAAACTATACTGACTTTAATGCTGGAATAGCAGTTTCAACTTATTCAGAGTCCGGATGGTTAGGCAATAATATAGGTATTGGTGAAGAAACTATCGATGGTTTGGTAAGGTTTGTAGCTAATGGAAATGTTGAACTTACCGATATTGGTACTTTTGTTAACCAGGCTGGAACGATTGTTACCATTGAGATTTATGATAATTTCGATGGGAGCAGTTCCCTTACAGGTTTATTAGGATCAATTTCGTCTCAAACCTGTCCCTATACAGGATATCATAGTTTCAGCCTTTCATCACCCATCAATGTATCAGATGGTGACGATTATTATGTGAAAATCACATATGAGACTGCCGGATATATTTATCCGTTGCCAGTAGAAGAAGCCATCTCCGGATTTAGTACACCAGATATTACCTCTGGAGTCTCCTGGGCAAAGAATGTTTCCTCCACAAGCTGGATTTCACTGGATGGATATGATTGGGATCTATGTATTTATGCCTACACTAGCCCGGTATCTGAATCCGTTGCCACACCTATTTTCGATCCCGTTCCCGGAAGTTATCCGACAACCCAGGATATATCAATCAGCTGTTCTACACCTGATGCCACTATTTATTATACCACAAATGGTTCAGACCCAACTGAGAGCGATTCAGAATATAGTATTCCTGTGAATATTGCAAGCACTACCACACTTAAAGCCAGGGCATTTAAGACTGATTATAACGCCAGCGATATAGCCACAGGAATTTATTCTATTGAAGATCTATCAGTTGTAACTCCAAATGGCGGTGAAGATTGGCAGGCTGGAACCAGCCATGATATCATATGGACATCTTATGGTACTAGCGGAAATGTACACATCGAGTATTCAGCCAACAACGGCACCGATTGGGCCGATGTGATTGCCAGTACAACAGATATTGGTTCGTACTCGTGGATTGTACCTAATGTGCCTTCTATAAATTGTCTGGTCCGTATTAGCGATATTGATGGCAGTCCTTCAGATCAGAGCGATGCTGTTTTCACCATCTCTCCACCACCCAGCATTACCATTACTTCTCCTAACGGTGGAGAAGATTGGGTACTAGGTTCGAGCCAGGATATTACCTGGACATCTTACGATACTAGCGAGGATGTTTATATCGAATACTCTACAAACAATGGAACTGATTGGGCTGATATTGCAGTCAGCACAGCAAATGATGGATTATATTCATGGATTGTACCTGATGAACCCTCAACAACTTGTCTTATTCGGATAAGTGATTTCGATGGTGATCCTACTGATCAGAGCGATGCAGTATTTACCATATCAGTTGTACCCACTATAACCCTTACCTCACCTAACGGGAGTGAAAACTGGCAGGCAGGTTCTAACCATGAAATTACATGGACGAGTACTGGTACAATCGGGAATATCCATATCGAATATTCCACAGACAATGGAACCAATTGGGACGATCTTATTACCAGTACAAATAATGATGGTTCGCACTCATGGCTTGTACCTAATGAGTCTTCAACGAACTGTCTTATTCGTGTAGGTGATACCGATGGTAGCCCGACTGATCAAAGTGATGCCGTATTTACCATCTCACCATTGCCTGTACTTACCATTACCTCTCCAAATGGTGGTGAAAATTGGCAAACAGGTTCCAGCCATGAAATTACCTGGACATCTATCGGTACCAGCGGCAATGTTCATATTGAATACTCCACCAACAACGGAACAGGCTGGGTCGAAGTTGTTGCAAGTACAACAGATGACGGCTCACACTCATGGCTTATACCTGAAGATCCTTCAACCAGCTGTCTGGTTCGCATTAGTGATACCGATGAAGATCCTTTTGATATTTCAGATGCTGTATTTACAATTGATATGCCAGATGCAACCGAAAGTCTGATTAATGCACCTATTCATATTTATCCGAATCCGTCATCAGAATTTGTCTATATAGCTTTTGAGAATGGAATAAATGCTGAAGTCACGATTGAGATAATTGATATTCTCGGACAAGTTGTATCAATCGAGAAAAAAGAAATGAATAAAAATGTTATCGAGCTGAATATCGCTGATTTAAGAAGCGGTCTCTATTTTATAAAAATGGCAACATCAAATGATGTGTATACTTCTACAGTGATTGTAGAAGAGTAAAGAACTGGATTTAGATCTGTTTACTATCAGATCAATACCTAAAATAAAAGCCGGAAGAATTCTTCCGGCTTTTATTTTGTGCCCAGGACAGGATTTGAACCTGCACACCCTATACGGGCGCCAGCCCCTCAAGCTGGTGTGTCTACCAATTTCACCACCTGGGCTTATTCAGTTAACAAGTTCGGAGTTTCAAGTTTTGAATTTAAAATCAAAAACAAATTTATTAATAAATGTAACATCATATTAATCTTTACTCCAATCCAATAAAGTCAAAATTCTGTACTTTTAACTCAAAACTCAAAGTATGTGCCCAGAACAGGACTCGAACCTGCACATTCTTGCGAATACTAGTCCCTGAAACTAGCGCGTCTACCAATTCCGCCATCTGGGCAAAAGACAGTTCAAAAGTTCAAAGTTTAGAGTTCAACGTTGTGAATTAATGTCAAGATTTATATAGTAAACTCAGAACTTTTAATTCCAACTAATAAAAATATTTAAAGAACTTGATAAAGTGAACTGAATAATACCTTTTTTATAGGGTGTGCAAAGATATAAATTATCTGATGAGAATAGAAAATTTTCAAATTAAAAAAGCCGGATAGATATGCTACCCGGCCAATGGAATGACGTATGCTTTTTGATACCCCAGATTATTTTGATACGTCGACTTCTATAACGTATTAGTTCGTATTTTTATTTTACTCTCCCCGTTTTTATGCATTCGGGGTTTTCTGGTTGTATTTTTTAATTCAGTATCCTGATTAATTCTTGATATTCTTTTATTACCGTAATAATCGGCCCAAGCAAGCCAGTAATTATAGTTATAAGACACCAATCTCTGTGTCGTAATATATGAGAGTCCAAAATCTTGATAAAGATTATAGTTGTCATAAATTATATAACCATATTCATCCGTTTTCTCAACATATATATAGTATGAGCGATCATCCAACCCTAAAAATGATATCCTACCATCATACCCGGTAGTTCCAGAAATTATTGCCCTGGATCCGTCAATATCATAAAGCCAGTCATTGAAATTATCATATACCCATACACCGCAATCATCAACAATAAATTCAATAGTATTGTATTCGTTCCATTCAACCACCTCAATTTCAAGTTCGGTAAATATTACTTCAATATTTATAGATGCCCTGTCAATTCTGCCATCACGCGATTCCGCAGTGAGGGTTACAGTATATATTCCTTCGTCATAATAAGAATGTTCAGGATTTATTGCAGATGACATATAACCATCGCCAAAATCCCATTCATATCGAACTGCATCGTCCGAATAATTCGTAAATCTAACTATTTCATCAGGTTGAACCCTTGTATGATTAACGGCAAAGTCTGCATCGGGGTATATTTTGCAACCTGAGAGAAACAAAGACAGTATTCCGGTAATAAGTAGTAATTTTTTCATGATTTCTATTTCTTTAAGTAACTGAGTATTCTATTTCAAATGCTGTGCCAAAAAAATAGAATATTTGTTAATTTATTGATTTAATATGTGTTACAGATTATTCAGAATATACTCAGTGGCCTGGTTATATACATGATACAATGCGTTATCCCCACGCATGAGGTGGTTTTCATTCGGATAAATAAACATATCAATGGTTCTGTTCTCTGCAACAATTTGAGTGATTAACCCGGCAGAATGTTGAAAATGCACGTTATCATCTGCCAGACCATGAACTAAAAGAAGATTTCCTTCCAGCATTTCAATATAACTCAGCGGTGAACTTTTCCTATAACCCTCAGCATTGTCTCCGGGCTTTCTCATGAAGCGTTCGGTATAAACTGTATCATAGAATTTCCAATCAGTCACCGGAGCTACTGCAACACCTGTTTTGAAGTAACTATTCCCTTTGGTTATACATAAAAGCGTCATGTATCCTCCGTAACTCCAGCCAAACATTCCTATCCGGTTTTTATCGACATAGGATTGTCCGCCCAAATATTCAGCCAATGCTATCTGATCTTCGACTTCATACTTCCCTAGCTGTAAATAAACTTCTTTTCTGAACTTCTCTCCCCGTCCGTCTGTACCACGATTATCGGCACATACAACAATATAACCCTTCTGTGCAAGCAGTTGAAACCAGGCCAGCCGCTTATCCCACGAATTTACTACCGTTTGCGATTCGGGCCCACCGTAAACATAGATCAGAACCGGATATTTTTTATTCTTTCTGAAGCCGGGAGGTAATATTTTGAAACCGTTAAGTTCTTCATTATCCTTATTTCGAAATGTAAAAAACTCTTTCTTTGTAAAACCATATTTAATTGTCAGATCTTTGATAAATTCATTACTCTCAAGAATCCTTACCAGCTCTCCCTGCTGATTATACAAATTGAATTCATAGGGTGTCTGTGCATCGGATGAGGTAAGGATATAATAGTTGTATGTCTGGCTGAACGAAGCAGAATGAGTACCGGGTTCAAAAGTAAGTTGCTTTTTGTTGGTTCCGTCAAGATTAATTGAATAGAGCTGCCGTTCAAGAGGCGATACTTCGGTTGATGTATAGTAAAGCTGGCCTGAATTCTCGTCCAATCCATAGAATTCCTCTATTTCCCAATTTCCTTTAGTGATCTGGTTGATAAGTGTTCCATTAATTTTATAGTAATACAGATGCCTAAAACCGTCCCGTTCACTAAGAATTATAGCATTATTACCGGAGTCGATGAAAGTAACAAAATCATCAGTAACCTTTGAAAGATAGGTATCATTTTCCTCTGTATAGAAAATCCTGGAACTGCCGCTGGATGCGTCGCATATATATAAATCAGCTTTATTCTGTAACCTGTTAAGATCGGTCAGACAAAGACGATCTGATGTTGGAAGCCATTGTATTCGTGGCGTATAATGGTCAGAATCTTCAGGTATTTCCATCTTACTGGTTTTTCCCTGTATGAGATCGTATGTATAGATATCCACCAAAGAATTATTCTCACCTGCCTTTGGGTATTTATAGGTATAAAGCTCCGGATAAAGTGACTCATAAAAAATAAGTGAATATTCGTGAACTTGAGATTCATCAAAACGATAATACGCCAGCATACGACTATCCGGGGACCAGTAATAGCCGGTTTTTAGGTCAAACTCTTCTTCATAGAGCCAATCAGGAGCTCCGTTAATAATAGTATTCTTCAATCCGTCATGTGTTACCTGAGCAATGGTATTTGAATGAATATCTTTGATATACAGGTTATTTTCAAATACAAAAGCTACTTTTCGTCCATCGGGCGATAGTTCAGTGTATTGTTGTTTTCCTTCGGAATAAACCGGTACTATTTTTCTACTCTCCACATCGTAAACATAGTAGTTGGCACGATATGAATAGCGATATATTTTTTCCTCTTCAGTACCAATAATGATTACTGTTTCATCCTTATTCAAACTATAAGTAACTATTTCCGAGTACCGCAAATCTTCAATCCAATCAAGGGAAAGGAGGACATCCACTTTTTCCCCCGTTTCATAAGAATATTTAACAATATCCTTTGAGTCTTCAAGTGCCGTATAATGTAAGCCATCCTTCATCGATTGTATCTCTTCTACTTTATTCGGATTAAAGAGATTGAATTTAAAAATCATTTCTAAGGTCAATTCTTCTGCCAGCGAAAACTGAGGTAGCATAATTAACCAGTAAAAAATGCAGCTAAATCGTATTAAATATATTTTATTCATCGATGTAATTTTCAAAGAATCCCCAATATCAACTTGCTTTTAATTCTAATCCTAAGAAGAGAATTTATATCTTTGCAAGCCCGTGTTTAAACATTAAAGCTAATGATTAAAATAACATTTCCTGATAACTCCAAACGAGAATATGATGAAGGAGTTACGGGATTGGATATTGCAAAAAGTATAAGTAACAGCCTTGCAAAGGAAGTAGTATCAATTACAGTAAACCAGGAATTATGGGATATTACGCGGCCCATTCATTCCGATGCCAGAATAAAGCTTCATAAATTTGATGATACCGAAGGTAAGCATGCATACTGGCATTCCTCAGCACACCTGATGGCTGAAGCGCTGGAAAATTTATATCCGGGAATGAAATTCGGCATAGGGCCGGCTATTGAAAATGGTTTCTATTACGATGTCGATCCGGGCGATGGAGTTACAATTACCGATTCCGATTTGCCTCGTATCGAAGATAAAATGAAGGAATTGGCGGCCCAGAATAATACCTATTTACGTGAGGAAATTAGTAAATCAGAAGTCCTCAAACTCTTTAAAAGTAAGGGTGATGAGTATAAAGTAGAATTGATCAATGAGCTTGAGGATGGGACAATAAGCGTTTATAAGCAGGGTGAATTTACCGATTTATGTCGGGGTCCTCATCTACCATCGACTTCCTATATTAAAGCCATCAAGCTTTTAAGTGTCGCCGGAGCCTACTGGAGGGGTGATGAAAAACGAAAACAGCTTACCAGGATTTATGGAATTACTTTCCCCAAGCAGAAAATGCTTGATGAATATCTTGAGTTTTTGGAACAGGCGAAAGCACGTGATCACCGTAAAATTGGAAAAGAACTGGAATTGTTTACTTTTTCGCAAAAAGTGGGAATGGGTCTACCTCTTTGGTTACCTAAAGGAGCTGCATTGCGTGAAAGACTTGAGAATTTTCTGAAAAAAGTCCAGAAAAAATACGGTTACGAGCAGGTGATAACTCCACATATCGGACAAAAAGAGTTGTATGTAACTTCCGGTCATTATGCCAAATACGGACAGGATTCTTTTAAGCCCATAAAAA
>CAZMVE010000038.1:0-24537 GCA_964569585.1 uncultured Bacteroidales bacterium
AAGAGCAGGTAGAAAATCAGAAAAATCTTATTTCTTCAAAATGAAATACTGGTTTTTATAAGAGCGCTAAAACTCCGGACAAGGCACACTGCCCTTTTTGGTACGTTTAGGCAATAAAAACTTGAAGGTAAGTGTAACTTCATGCGAACCGCGAACAGCACCCAGAAGATTGGATATGGTGAAATCGTAGCTATACCCGATATTCAGCTGGCGTGTTTTTATTCCTACCAGAAAAACCAGGGCGTCGCCGCGGTGCGAATTCACAAGAGGAATACCCCTGTACCACAGTCCAAGCACTATTGGGTAATTATGCCAATAAACGCCTAAATCGAGCTGACGTATACTTGCCTGCTGCTTGTACATATAGGCAAAGGTCATTGTTTCATCGCTGGGTTTAAGCAGTTTCCCTTTTCTGCTAAATTCATAACCGCCATAGATACTGAATTTAATGGGGATATCCGATTCGAGATCGTACAATCGTATTGAGGGAGTTAATAAATGATCGACAGTTGATCCCATCCAGAATTTTTTAGTATATACCAGAATCGAGGTGCCGGCATCGATATCCCGGGAAGGTCCCTTAGGATCATGAACCAATGTTCCTCCACTTTCATCAGATACAATTTCATCCATATAAAGCAAACTACCGTAGAATCCATGCTCTACATAGGAAAATGACAGGCCAGGACGAATATGCCAGACATTATAAACCTTAAAGTTGTACGAATACTGCAGCGAGATATTAACCGATCCCAACTGGCTGGTACCGGCTACATCTTTATAGGCCAAAATCCCTACACCACTGTTAAAAGTAGAAAAATAATGATCGTAGGATATACTGTAAACTCTGAATGTTTTAGGAGCTTCGGTCCACTGATCGCGAACAACCATCGCTACCCTGCTACCCTCAACTGCTCCTGCAAAGGATGGCCCTAAATATAGGGGATTAGAATAGAACTGAGAGAATTGCGGATCCTGGCATATCCCAGCTATGCTGACGAAAATGAACAATATGAAAAAATATAGCCCACGCACAGATGAAAGGGTTTTATCTTTATTACGGTAAATATCATGGTTAGTTTGGAAAACGAAAATAATTCTTTTAATGGCTCGATTTATTTTGATTACCTGATATTTATAAACATTAATCGTCTGAGTTGCGTTATGAAAATTAATTCATTTCAGACTAGTATGGGTCTCCAATAATAAGTGCAACATCGCCGCTCATTACAAATGGCTCACCATTGGTAAATCTGCCCCTGGCTCTCCACACGTATACATCCTGTTTGGCAGCTTTACCATCGATAAATCCGTTCCATCCGTAATTGATGTCGTTCGATTCAAAAACCAATACTCCCCACCGGTTGTACACTTCCAGTTTGAATTTTTCAACTCCTTCTCCGTAGGCCCTGAAAATATTTACATCCGGGTCTCTCGGATCAGTAATATTCCCATCACGGGGAGCCGAAGGGTTCACAAAAAATCCTGTTGGGAATTGCAGTCTGCCCTCTCCCAGTACATTAATTGGAACAGGATTTATCAGAGTATCGTAACATCCCTGATCCGATTGTGCTATAAGAAATACATAGTACATACCCGTTTCATCGTAATACCAGCTTGGATCTTTGTCCAGCGAATAAGCAACTAGAGCAGTATCAACGTAGTTGGGTACTTCATTATAATCGTAAACAGGCAGATTAAATCCCCAGTAATAATCCTGGCCAAAAGTAGTCTGGTTATAGAAATTGATTATTTCATCAGGATGATTCTGACTCATTACAAAAACAACCGAATCATTGAAAGTGAAATGAATGTCTGGTTTCGGGTTCACTCTAATAAATCGGGAATCCCAGTTTGTACCACCATCACCTCTCACAACCAGCATAACCGTATAATAACCGGGTTCCGTATACGTGTAAGAAGGTTCAGGCACATTGGATACTTCTCCCGGAATACCGAAATTCCATTCGAAATCATCTTCATAGGCATAATCGACAGTCGCTGAAAAATCAATCGTCAACGGTACGCACCCCGATACATCCTCTTCAAGGGCTATTTCAGGAAGAGGGGCCCTGATATATATATCATACTGAACCGTATCATGGCATTCCGGATATTCATCGTTCCAGGCAATAAGATACACAGGTATTTTCCCATTTTCATCCACAGGCCCCCAGAAATGATCGCCATAGTAATAGTTGAATGAAGCTTCGCTGTTATCTCCCGTATTGCCATCGCCAAAATCCCAGTAATAACTCCAGTTGTTTTGGAATAAGGTTTCGTTAGAGAAGGTTACCAGTGTCTGATCATCCTCAGTATTATAATCCTGTTGCCTCGGCTCAGGAATGAATTCAGCCGTGGGACTGGAATAAATAGTAATTGTTTTTGTTGTATCGTCGCCGCAGCCGTAAATGGAATGTGCACTGAATGTAATATCATAATCCCTTGTACTGGGAGTATTATTTACAAAACGATACGACGGATCTTCCAGTGTGCTGAATGCCAGCCCATCGATGTACCAGATCATATTGCTGACATTCGAAGCCTGACCATTAAAATTAACCGTTAATGGACTGCACCCTTCATTATCGGAAGCTGTAAAATTGACCACTACATCGGGATAAACATTTAATACTCTGACAACCGTGTCCATACAGCTTCTTCCTGAGGTTACTTCCAGTGTAATAGGTATATCGATGATCGTTGTACCCGGATTACTGAATGTATGATCAGGATTTTCCAGCAGACTGGTAGTTCCGTCGCCAAAATCCCAAAGATATGCCAGGTTATAACCTTCCGACTCATTTACCATACTGGCTTCAAAAGGAGGGCAATCGACCGATACGGGGAAATAGAATTCCGCATCGGGTTTTGCATATACCGTTATTCCGCGCATAATGCTATCGTAACAATTATACGGCGACCGCGCAAGCATATTAATGGTATAAGTTTCATCGGTAGTATTATCAAAATTCGCAAATACGTGTGGTACTGGTGTGGAATTGTTAGACCCTGTTCCATCACCAAAATCCCAATAGAAAATACTGGCATTTTCTGTTGTATTTGCAAAAGTTGTCAGATAAGGATAACAAACCGTGGAATCATCGATTGCAAAATCAGCACGTACTTCAGGATAAACATCGATAATATTGGAAATATCGGAAGTACAATCGTGCGAATTTCGAATTGTAAGGGTTATTTGCCTTGTAAGAGGAACACTTGAAGCTGTATTCTCAAAAGAATAGTTGAATATGGAATCATCCCGGATTTGAATATCACCTGCAAAATCCCACTCATATTCGACAATGCCGCCTCTACTGGCCCGCCGGTCGATTTCAAAACTATCGGCCGAGCAGATTCCCGATTTATTCACAGTAAAATGAGCATCTACCAAAGAATAAACTGTTACGGTCTGCCAGGCGGTATCGCGACAACCATGCATACTTTGACCCGAAAGCCGGATAACATGATCGACATCGGTGTCTTCGTAATTTGGGATATTTAATGGCAGCGGATCACGTGCCGAAGAATAATATATATCGTCAATAAACCATTGAAAGGCATTTCCACTCGGAATGTTTGTATTGTTTGTGATGGTCGATATGTATGGCTGACAACTGGCAAGCCCGTCGTCCAGGGTAAAATCAACATCCAGTTCAGGATAAACTAATACCATAACGGAATCCCTGTCGGCACAAGCGAGATGTTCAGGATCGTTCGCACCATAGGCAATTAACCTGAGAAATAAAGTATCGGTAGTAATACTATTATTGGTCAGTGTCCCAAAATCAGGAATTACATTGTTATCGGTCGGTAAGCCTGAATTAATCAGATCCCACTCAAAAATGTTCGCACCTGCTGAACTCAGGTTGTCAGGGTGAAGAATAAAGGGTGAACAACTATCGGCAGGCAGAAGATAAAAGTTAGCGTCGATAAAAGCAAAAACACTTACAGTGTCGAATGTTGTACTATCGCAACCATTAGGACTAAAAGCAGTGAGTGAGATTATATAGCTGGTATCATTAGCGGTTATGTTTGTATAGGTTATTGGAGGAGGTGAGGGATTAGTACTGATTCTATTATTCCCGAAATCCCATACATAAGTTAGTAATCCTCCTGTTGACGAATTGGTAATTGATACATTCAAAGGCGAACAGCCCACCGAATCGGAAATGCCAAAGGCTGCGACAACATGAGGATAGATATCCAACGAATGGTAAGCTGTGTCGGAACATCCTTCGTTGTTGTGTGCAACAAGTTGTATGGTATAGGTAGTATCATTATCGGGATCGGGATTCCAATATTGATGCGTAAAAGTGGGAGCGGCAGTCGTGGAGTTAGTACCATCACCAAAATCCCATTCGAAATTATGACCCCTGGTACTATAATTTGAGAAAGTTGAAAGTATAGGTGTACAATTGGTTTCGTAACCCAGACTGAAATTAGCCTTTACATAAGGATGCACAATAATGACCGTATCAAATTTACTTTCGCAAAAATATGCAGAAGTAGCTGTTAATGTCACCCTAAAAGCCGAATCAGCATCGGACCGGTTGAAGAAAGCATGAGTATAATCAGATCCTGTTGTGTCCTGATAAATCGAGCCATCGTCAAAATCCCAGTTATAGAATAATTGAAATCCCTGTGAATTATTGATGAAGTTAATTGAATCGCCATCACAAATCGTATCGTTTGGAATTTCAAATAAAGCATTAACCTCTGGAAACACTACAATATTCTGCTGAGGAAAACTATCAGTACATCCCATCCGGTTCATTCCCATCAGATTAACGTAAATAGTATCGGGACTCGAATAGGTGATATCCTGATGATACAAAGTTACGGGATTATCATTTGTTGTTTCGTATATAGTGTCGGCTGTCGGAGACTGAACATGCCAGAAAAAGGTATCCACACCTTTTGAATTCCCCGGATCAATGACGATATCGAGCGGAGAGCAACTGACAGCTGTTTCAATGGCCATTGCAGTATGCACACGGGGATGTACAACAATGTTTTGGGTTAAGGAATCCATGCAATCGAATGGCGATGTTACCACCAGTTTTGAAATAAAGGTAGTGTCATCCAAACCATAATTATTATATACATGCGAGGTACTTCTATCAAAAGTCTGACTGTTATCGCCAAAGTCCCATAAAAATCCATTAATAGTATCCAGATTTCCGTATGAAGAGTCACTAAAGTTGACCAGTAAAGGCTGGCAACCAATTGTATCAAATGCACCGAAATTTGCCTTGATGTATGGTTTTACCTTAATTTCTTTTGTTTTGTTAGTTGGACAAGAATTTGAAGGCCCTTTTACAATAAGTTTTACGGTATGTGTCTGAATTGAATCTGTATAATTTTCAGGTAATGTCAGTGGAAATGTCAGAGGAAGCGTGTCCTGATTTAACTCATATGCCGAACCTACGGCAGGAATAATATTCCATATTTGTATTGGGGCATTCGTATCTGAAAGGTTAGTTAGGTTAGTAGTAAACGGTGAACAACCCACATCGGCTGAAAATGAAAAGTTTGAAGCATATTCTTCACCAACAATAACTTCAATATTGATTGAATCCTGCGTCTGGCATTCACCTCCCAAAAGAACATAGAAATAATACACCCCAGCACTATCAGGGAAAAAGTATGGTGCAGGAATATCATCGAAATCGAGTTTATTAACCAGTAATGGGTCAAATGTACCTCCCCATTTATACCATATCCCGCCGTTCGCAACCAATTGAACCGGATTTAAGCTACATACGTAATCCGAAGGACCCAATGTATACCCCCCTACACCAGCACTTGCATCGCTGGCTGCATAATCAGAAAAATAACCATATTTACAGCCTGGTGATTGTATTGCTTGCATTACTCCAAGATGAAATCGGGCAATGGGATTTTCAACTCGTAAAATTTGACCATCAGATACACTATTATAATAAGCTGCTCCTCCTGCTTTAGTACGGTCATATATAGCAAATGCAGAATCCATTATATAAGTAAAATGACTGGCGGGAATTACCTGCGGAGGCCCTCCATCAATTGAATATGTAAAATTATGTATTGCCTGATTTCTATTTGGGCTTGAAGCGGCCGTATCGTTTCGAACCACAAGATTGTTGAAGAATACAAAACCAGGAGCAGGGGTTCGTTTTACAGTAACACTGTGCGATCCAGTGCATTTATCAATAGGAGGAAGAATAGCACCTCCAAGTTCACGCGCGGCATTGGTTATTAAAGGTTGTGTAGAATAACCGGAAATATGATTAACATAAACAGGTTTTGAAGCCCAGACATATGTTACCAGTGGTGGTACTGTTTTAGTTATTGTATATTCAAAATAAGAGCCTGCAGCTAACGGACCTGCTACCGGTACACCATCAATCTCAATAAAGGTTCCATCCTGAGTTGGCGTAATAAAAATTGCTTCACCATCTTTTGTTGAAGTTACCCTATCCCAGACCCATCCGTGAAGTACTATATATTCTATTCCAACAAGGCTGGTCGGTACTATCTGGTCGGCAAAAATATCCCAGTTCCCGCCACCATCATCAATTTGCATGGAATCATCGAAAATGATAATAGTAATGTTTTTATTCGAGGTCACTCTAATTCCAAATATATGCTGTGCAGGAGCTTGTCCAGCGGCCCTTACAGCAAATGATTGTCCTTTGTTAAGAGTTACATTGTAAGCTGTAGTTCCGCTGTACGCTAAATTATTTCCGTTTGGATTAATGCTAACCGTAGTTCCATCCTGAGTTGCAACAACAACAAATCCGCTGTAATCGTCGGAATACCCATGATTTTTATACTTTCTTTGTGTAGATACCCAAAAATCCTTGCCTAATGCATTCGCAGCCTTAAGAGCAATAATATCGGTATTAGGATTTCCTGCTAATTCATAATAAGCAGTAATTTCACCAGGATCTGATTGAATCAGGAAGCCTTTATTTTGAAGGAAATTGCCAGCAAACCTATCCCTTGCATATACTTCAATATCCGTCACAGCAAGTATGGCATCAAGTTGAATAGTCTGAGTCTGCTGCTGATTCAAATCAAATTCAATGGGTGTAAACCCCGGGTCTGCAGGCCGGGAAATTATAACATGAGTATTATATACAGCAGTTATATGAAGATTCAAAGGCTTGCTATCTTGGGCATGATCCCATGAAACGTCAGGGGCAGCAAACCAAAATCGTGTACCTATTTGCCCATTTAAATGATACAAATTTAAAATAAGACAAGCCAGGATTAGCGTAGTTTTCTTCATGTTGATTTAATTTTATTTCATGAATTTATACGGATAATTCGTAGATAAGGTTTTTTGTAATTTTCTATTTACTAAAATACTATAACTTTTAATAAAACTTTAACGTAGAAATGTATGAAGTTACAAAGTTTAAAATTCAATTAATAAATAATAAGCACGTTAACTTCGATTAAATTAATATAACGTTTCGAAAAAAAATAATCGAGCCATTATGAGGAAATATATATTTCAAATAATTATATCATGCTTGTTGTTTTCTACCTTAAATGCGCAGGAATTATACTACCTAATCGAAGGCTTTGAAGATTCTGAAACAACGAGCCGATGGACTAATGATCCAATTATACCAAATAAAGAGTGGGAATATACTTACGGAGGACAATGGATATCGGGAGGTGACCCTTACAATCCTGAAATTCCCAAACAGGGTAATTTCAACGCTGGATTATATTTTCCTGCATTAGAGCTCGATACTGTGAGGCTTATATCTCCCACACTGGAACTAGACGGATCAGGTAAGCCCACTTTAAGGTTCTGGCATTGTCAGTATGAAAAACCCTTTAAAGGACCTGATTATTTGCGCCTGTTATTTCGTGAGAGTCCAAGTAGTAATTGGGACGTTATTCAGGAATGGACATCCGATATTGCTTATTGGAAGGATGAAGTTTTTGATATTGAGGATATCGATACTAAATATCTGACTGATTCCTTTCAACTTGCGTTTGAAGGTATTGTAGGCAATGGTTTTGGCGTTTATATTGACAGTGTTACAGTGAAGGAAGATACCATAGTTCAAAAATTTGTTAAAAAAACAACTTATACTTCAATCGAATATGATGTTATACCTTCGGGTGCAACGGATATACCCCTTGAAAGAATTACGGTAAGAATTTTGGGTAATACAGGTAATGCTACTCTCGATTCCCTTACTGTTGTACCTTCAGGAAGCGGAGTAAATTATCTTGACGATATTAGTTTTAAATTAATGTATACTGTTAATGAGGTTTATGCACCCTATATTGCCGATACATCAACTGTTATTTCTTCCGCTTCATTAAATGACGGTAAAGTTACTTTTGCCGACATTGGCTACAACCTTAGGTTAGGTGATAATAATCTGTGGGTAGTTGCTTCATTTGAAAATACGCTCCAGGGTCAGGCTTCGATACAATTTGCTGTGCCGGCAGATGGTATTAATATAAGCGATACGCTGTATCCAAGCTCTCAAAAGCTGTTTCCGGAAATACATTTAATAAAAGAATCTGTTTTTTATGATGATTTCGAATCGGGTGGCGCTGAATGGACACTTAAACCAAATTTTGAAGTTGGCTGGCCGGAAGGGAATCAGGTTGGTTCACAAAAAAATCCTTCAACACCTTTTAACGGAATCGGAATATTGGCTACAGACCTGGATGGCGGATATTATATAAATATTAATCCATCTACAGCCTATTATGCCTATTCCCCCGAACTCGATTTGACTTATTATAAAGGTATATCGCTATATATGATGACATATTTTGCTATAAATGGACCCGATGAAGGAGTAATTGATATTTCAACAAATGGGGGTGTTTCATGGCAAAATATTTGGAATAGCGATCCTAGTAGTAATAATTCATATTGGGAAGAATTTTACGATCCCTCTATTAATGATTTTGCCAGAAGAAAAAAGCAATTTCAGTTACGTTTTGGAATTACAGAATCACAAACAGTTCCCTGGCCTGGATTCAGTATTGATAATTTTGCAATTATTGGAGAAAAACTCCTTATTGATGTTGGAATAACCGATGTTTTAGATCCTTTCAATGAATGTTTAAATTGTGATAATGATTCAGTCAAGGTATGGATAAGAAACTATGCTGATGGTGTCGCACCATCAGCAATACCGGTATTTTATGGCATCTGGGGGATTGATTCAACATTGGTTTACGATACTTTATATGGCGGAATAGCTAAGGATGATAGCGTATTATTTACCTTTAAAAATACAATTAACTTCCCGCAAGGCGATTATTACAATGATTTTATTGTAGGAATTGATTTATCCGGTGATCAGGATGCATCAAACAATCTGTTTACAAAACCTTTGGTTATCCAAAAAAATATTGTTCCACCAGATTTTGAGAATTTTGAGTATCATGGAGGCATCTGGTTACCAAATGAAGGTTCGAGATGGGAAAACCTGGATATGTCAGGAACAATACCTACCGATCCTTTTTCACCTAAGATATGGGTATTATCACCTACCGGTAGTTACTCAAATAACGATACTTCTTTCGTTGTAAGTAATTGTTATAACTTAAGCGGAGAGGAGAGAAATATTATTGAATTTGAATATTGGTCGGATACTCAAAAAGATAAGGATGGTGCCCGATTTGAATATTCGATTGATAATGGAAATACCTGGTTTATAGTAAACGATACTTTGCACGATACAACCTGGAATTGGACGGTTGATTCAGTGTTTGCATTGGGATCACCGGGTTGGAGTGGTACTAATGAATGGACAACAGTAAAAGCTTTATTACCAGAAGTAATTGAGAGCGAAGAAAAGGTAAAGTTCCGAATCCTTTTTATGTCTGATTCCGATACATCGTATGCCCAGGGTTTTGCTTTCGACGATTTTCAAATATACACTGCTCCCGATGATGCAGGTGTATCGACAATTGCCATTCCGAAAGACACCTGCCAGTTCTGTTACCCCGATGAAATAAGTTTCTGGGTAAAAAATTATGGTTTTAGCGACCTGCGGGTCAATGATACTATCATTATAGGATATGACTTCGAAAGTGAACCGGCCGTTATCGATACTCTTCTTTTAAGCAGCGATGTTGTACCCGGAGACAGTATTCTGCTTCATCTGCCCACAATGTTTGATGCTACCTCACCTGGAGTCTATAATATCAGGGCTTATACACTTATTGAAGACGATCCGTGGTATTATGGCAGTAATAACGATACTGCATGGAAATCATATGAAATCTGGCAAAATCCGATCACAGGGCTTGTTGATGATACGATTTCTTCGCGTTTGCCAGATACTGTTGTGATACACCCGAATGTACAACCAGAGTACTTATTCTACTGGTATGAAGAAAACTCAGAAAGAACTTCGACTGATACTATTTTTGATGTTGAAGTACCGGGAACTGTGTATCTCACTGTTACCGAAACAAATCATGGTTGTCAAACCTTCGATTCAGTATATATCGAATTGTTATTCAATGATGTTGGAATTGACAGTATTATTTGGCCTCAATCTTCGTGCGAACTGAGTTCTGCTGAAAATATCCAGGTGCAGATTCGAAATTTTGGTACTGATAGTCTGATTGTAGATGATAAGATCTACCTGTACTATAAATTTGATGGTCTGCCCCTAGTAACTGATTCCCTGATTCTCGATGTACCGCTTCACTCAGGAGCATATCGTTGGTTCACATTTGAAGACAGGACGGAAGATATGAGTCTGATCGGAGATTATACTATAAAAGTATTTACTGACTATGGAGGTGATACCATACCTGAAAATGATACCATCCTCAGATCAATCAGTGTATTTGGCTATCCTGAAGTAGATTTGGGGAATGATACAACAATCCTCGGTCTTTCCTACTTCATTGAGATAGATCCCTCATTCGAATCGTATCTCTGGAGCGATGGTAATACTAACTCATCACGAATTATTGATATATCAGGTAAATATTGGCTCGATGTAGTGGATTATAATGGTTGTTCGGCTTCCGATACCATCAATATTTGGTTTAAAATACGGGATATACAATCCTATGCATTACTAAGTCCTATATCCAGCTGTAACCGTTCGGGAGCAGAGCCTGTAGTCCTTAGGATAAGAAATAATGGAACTGATACAATATACTCATCCGATAATATTGATCTGAGTTATAAGCTGGATGTAGAAACCAGGGTAAATGAATCTGTAAATCTTGCTCAACTTCTTCCCGGTCAGATTTACGACCATACCTTTGCTCAGCAAGTTGATTTAACTTCGATGGGTAATTATTCGTTTGATCTGACAGCAATTACACCCAACGATCTAAGAACCGGGAATGATACTATCCGGCCTGTAATAGTAACGAATTCCAATCCGATTATTGATCTCGGTGTAGACGAAGGTGACATTTTTTATGTGACTGAAAAGGTACTCGATGCAGGGTACGATCCGAACTGGATTTACTTATGGCACGATGAATCTACGGAGCAAACCTATACTGTTACTGATATCACCAACGTAGAAGTTCTTGTAACCGACACTATTACGGGTTGTTATGGAGGTGATACAGTATTGGTCTACCTCGATATTCTGGATTATATGGTAACATCAATAGGACTTGATGCAACTTCGTGCTCAGGGGAATATGATGATGTTCCGGTAAATATTCTGAACAACGGAAACCTGGCGCGTCAGGGTGCTGAGATCACTGTGGAATATTTCATGGATGGACAACCTCTTTTTACCGACAATTTCGAAAATGTTGGTATATGGCAACAGGGAACCAGTCGAACACACACAAGCCAACATACAATAAGCCTCCAGAATACAGGTAACAAGGTAATTGAAGTAGTTATAACATCCGATGGCGATCTCAGACCGGAAAATGATGACTTCACTAAGAACGTCGATGTTATACCTAGTCCGGTGGTCGATTTTGGTGGAGATCAACTCGAAGTCGATTTTCCATATACACTTGATGCAGGTTCGGGATATGCCTCCTATCTATGGAATGATGGCAGTACCGGTTCGACATATACAGCCACAGAACCAGGTACCTATAGCGTTACAGTAACCGGAACCAATACTTGTGTGACAAGCCGTTCGGTCTACCTGTCCAGTGAGCTGTTTGTGAGTGATCTGGCCGATGAAACCATGGAAGTGGATATCTATCCTAATCCTGCCAGCAATTACATAACAATTGAGGCTTCATTCGAGTATCCCGGTAGCTATATTCTTGAAATATTTAATGGACAAAATCGTATGTTTTTTAGCCGTGAAATCATTGATAAAGAATACAAAGAAGAATTCTATATTGGTGATTTGCCGCCAGGACTTTATTTCATAAGGATACGGAATGACATAATGTATCATGTCAATAAAATGATCATCCAGTAAAATACATCTTTCCATCATAAAACCGGAGCATAAAGTTGCTTCGGTTTTTTTTATTCATTTTCCAGAAGTAATTGATTGCAAATCCTGTATCACAATGATAAATATCCTGTTTTAAAATATTTATCTGATATAACTTTCTATATCTCAATGATTTAATATGATAAAAATCATATTTTAATATTTTACATATGATACAAAGGATTATTGCGTGGATCTTACCCTACTTACCTAAAAAATTTGTCTGGCTTTTCTCTCGAAAATACATCGCTGGTGAAAAACTGGAAGATGCGCTTAATACTATCAGCCACTTAAATAGACAGAACATTTCATCAACCATTGATATCCTCGGTGAATCCGTAGTCGCATCTGACCAGGCACTTGAATATCAGAAACAGTATTTGCAAACAGTTGAGCAAATCGGCAGGGCAAAACTTCCTTCAACATTTTCGGTTAAACCAACCATGTTTGGCTTGCTTTGGGATGAAGAATTCTGTTATATATGTATCCGGGAAATTGTTTTATTGGCCCGGCAGTACAATAATTTTGTTCGCATCGATATGGAAGATTCCCAATGCACTAGCCTGGAGATTGCATTATATGAGAGACTCTATCGTGAATTTCCCCTAGATGTGGGAATAGTATTTCAGTCTTGTCTTAAGAGAACCTATTCCGATCTGCAACATTTAAAAAATATGGCATCTGATGAATATCCCCTAAATGTCAGACTATGCAAAGGTATCTATCGTGAAACACCTGAGATCGCATTCCAGGAAAAACAAGAGATACGTGATAATTATATGCTTTGTCTGGAATTTATGATGGAAAACAATATGTTTTCGGCAATTGCCACTCAAGATGAATTCCTTATCAATAATTCGATTCAGCTTATGAATAAATTTAATAAGTCCGGGCGTAATTTCGAATTTCAGATGCTGCTTGGTGTTACACCGAATTTACGTAAGCAATTGGTTAATCAGGGTTATCCGATGCGCGTTTATGTGCCCTATGGTGAAGAGTGGTTCAAATATTCTACTCGCCGACTTCAGGAAAATCCACATATGGTCAGAGATATTATCGCCGGTATTTTCAGTAGAAAATAATCCTGAAAATCAGTCTGAAGCTAAGTTATTCTGTCCGGAGTTGTTTTAGTAAATAATCTTTGAATTGCACCTCGGCGACATAGATCCTCAGTACTTTTTCATCGGAAAGAATATTTCTGAATTTTGAATTAAATGTGATAAATAAATCAGTTTCCTGTTTTTCGAGTGCCAGGTATTTTTCCAGTGTATCTGTTATTTCCCGATCCTTCATATTACTTTTATTTTCCAGGTAGTAACGCATCAGGGTTTTCTTTTCAGCTACGATTCTGTTTTTACGGTTCTGATAATCGTCGTATACAGGCCAGAATGCAGAAGCCTCCGACTTAGTCAGACCGATATGACTGGTTAAAAATTCTCTCTTTTCTTCCTGAAGCCGCTGCTTTGCATTAACCGAGGGCTGACTGTAAGCAGAGACAAAGACCAGAAAAGCAAAACAAGTTAATAGCAGATATTTCATGATTTTCCATTTATAGTTCACTGACAATAGTTTCAAAATCGATTTGTTCATCGATCAGGTAATTGATTATTGCATCCTTATAGGAATCTGTTTCAATAATTTCAGGCTCCTGTGTAGTAGTATATGACTGATTTATACCCTCCTCCAATTCGAATTCGTCCAGATCGTAAAATTCCTGTTGAAGTAAAACAGCAATTTCATCGTCACGTAATTCATTTGCCGAAGGATTAACTATCCAAATTTTTACAGCAAATAGTATTCCTGTAATCATAGCAGCTGCTGCAATAGCCCAGGAATACCTAGATATTTTATGTAAATCGGATTTGGCTTCCTTTTCAAATTTTTTCTTATCCAATCTTTCCTTTAGTTTGTCGTTAAACTCTTCAAAATAACTCTCAGGTACAACAAAAGGGTTTCCCTTTTTTAAATCTGAAAGAGGATCCGTTATTTTTCTTTTGTTTTTCATCGAGAGACTTATTGTTCAAAATTTTGAGTACTAAAAATAAAAAAGGTTTAATCGTCAGTCATGAATTTCTCAATTTTTTTTACTGCATGATGATACGAAGCCTTCAATGCACCTACTGAAGTATTAAGTACTTCGGCCATATCATCATATTTCATTTCATTAAAATACTTGAGGTTAAAAACAACTCGCTGCTTTTTCGGCAATTTAAGTATCGCTTGTTGCAATTTCAGCTGCACTGTATCGCTCTGAAAAAGGCTATCAGCCTCAAGCGATTCGGAAAGTTGCCTCTCAACATCTACAAGCGGCAGAAGATATCTTTTTCGTTTTTTTTCCAGAAACCGAAAGGTTTCATTAGTTGCTATCCTGTATAACCAGGTATATATTTTTGAATCACCCCGAAAGTGCTCCAATCCCCTCCATGCACTGACAAATGTATCCTGCAGAAGATCATCGGTATCATCATGGCTAATGACCAGCTTTCGGATGTGCCAGTATAATCGCTCTTTATATCTGTCAACCAATAAATTAAAGGCATATTCCTTCCTTTCCGGATCGTGAATAAAGCGAATCAAATCCTCATCAGAATATTCTCCCTTCTTTTGGATCATTATAAGTATAAAACAGAAATAACTACTCCCGGTTGGATACAAATATTGTAAAAAGGTTTAACCTTAACAATTCACTTAGCTCCATTAAATTAAGCAAACGATAAAGATTAGCCAATTTGTACCCCGGTATATAACTTTTTAATAAAAAAATGAATCTGATCCGGATTGATCTACCTCATCAACTTAATTGATAAATGTATTCTCACACAAACCCAGATCGCGTAAGGCCGCTTCTTTTACTTTTTTACTTGTATTGAGTGGTCCCGGAGTGAATAGCAACTTGTCCATTATTTTTTTGAAAAAGTTTCTTTCTATTCATAAATTAAGATTAAGCTATACTTAAGAAATTATTAATTATCTTTCTTGTAAAATTTGAAACAAGCCATATTGACTATTTTATTTAAACATGTTTTAATTTCAAACTAACAATTGAAGTTTATTTTAACAATAGTTATTGAATAAAAAAAGATATGCAAGTGTTCCCGACACTTAAATTAAGGACCAGATTACAGCGCCACTGGAATACAGATGTAAATTTTAGCCTATCCGACCTTAATTACTCTATTCGAGTAGCTCAGAGCCGGCAAGAAGTTGATGAGGCGCTACGCTTACGCTTCGAAGTATTCAATCTTGAATTGAAAGAAGGTTTGGATTCATCTTATCTTACTTTTAAAGATGAAGATAAATTTGACAAGCATTTCGATCACCTGATCATTCGGGATATAATTACCAATGGAATAATAGGTACATACCGGATGCAGACATATGAGATGGCTAAAAAGGGTAACGGATTTTACTCCGACGGAGAATTTTGTCTTGAAATGCTGGGAAGAAGAATACTGCATAATAGTCTGGAACTTGGCAGGGCTTGCATACTGAAAGAATATCGAAATACGAGGGTACTCTATTTACTCTGGAAAGGAATTGCTCATTATGCTTACCAAGCTCGGAAACGTTATTTATTTGGATGTTGCTCAATAACCAGTCAAGATAGTGTTGTTGGTAATACTCTTTACAGGGATTTGTTATCGAAAGGCTACATTGATACCGGAATTGATCTTCAGCCCAGATTTGGTTATAAACTGTCTGAGTCAACCAGTGTTACAGGTAATGTACCCGAAATGCCTCCTCTGATGAAGATGTACCTGCGTTATAGAGCAAAAATAATTGGCAAACCCGCGATCGACCGGGATTTTAAAACCATCGATTACCTGGTATTACTTGATCTCAATAAACTTTCTCCGGAGTTATTAAAAATGTTCCTTGGTAAATAGAACCGGAATTTTCAGATATCAAGGCTCAGACTCATAGATTTCTGATGGCCAATATATCCCCATTCTTCAAGAAACCATTCTCCATTTGATACTGAAAACTTATTGATCGAGGCATTATAGATGGAGAAACAACGCGGAGCCGATAAGGAATAGCTGAAAATGAGTCGCATCAAACAATCGAGCACTCCTCCATGAGTTATAATAAGAATACTTTTCCCGCTATGCAGCTGAGAAATGGCATTAACCCCATTTCTGACCCGGTTAAAAAACGAGACGAGGCTTTCACCTTCAGGTATCTGAAACTCTTCATTTCGTTGCATATATCCTGCATACACATCGGGAAACCTTTGCTGTATCTCCTCTTGTGTAAGGCCCTCCATCACTCCAAAGTTTCTTTCGGCAAGCGATTTATCGATTTGTATATCGAGCTTATGGTAACGATTTATAATCCTGGCTGTTTCCAGGGCTCTTTTAAGATCGCTTGTGTAAAGAACATCGAACCTGGTATCTTTTAAGGCTTTAGCTGTTAAATCTGCCTGCTTGAATCCATTTGGTGTCAAATTGCTATTTTGCCTGCCCTGTAATTGCCTGGACACGTTCCATTCCGTTTCACCATGCCGGACCACTATAATCGATGTCTTCTCCATAATCTCTTAAATTTCCGCAAAAGTAGAACAATTTATAAATAGGTGAAGAAATGAGTTGTGATGAAGGTTTGAAATAGTATGTATTTTTTACAGGTAGATTATGCTATGTCTTTTTATAAATAATGAGATTTATTACAAAATAATACAGTTCTTTAGTATTTAATCCAATGGCAACTTCTCAACTTTTCGAATTTTATAATTCGCGTACCCCATAATAATTGCCACCACAGGATTAATAATATTAAAAAAACAATACGGCAGATAAGTCCAGGTTGAAACACCCAAAACCTTCGATTGTGTGGCACCGCCGGTATTCCAGGGTATGAGTACTGAAGTTAGTGTACCTCCGTCTTCCAGCGTTCTGCTTAGCACCTCAGACTTCAATCCCTTATCGCGAAATGATTTAGAATACATTTGCCCTGGCACAACAATCGCTATATATTGATCGGAAGCTGTCAGATTAAAGAATATCGAGGTAAAAATAGTTGACATAATCAGCGAGCCTGTTGATTTTACCCTACTCATTATGGCTTGTGTTATTCGGGACAGAAAACCAGCAGCTTCCATCGATCCGCCGAAAACCATGGCCGATAATATCAGCCAGACTGTATTGAGCATACCTCCCATTCCAGAGGTATGAAAAAGCTCACTGACTATTGTATTATCCGATCCAATAGATACGTCACCAAACATAGCCCTCATAAACGAAACATACGATTGTTTAAGGTAATGTGCATTACCTCCAGAAATGGAACGAATAAGATCAGGCTGAAAAATAATTGCGAATAAGCCCCCCAATAAAGTACCTATCATCAGCGATGGAAGGGGAGGTGTTTTTTTCATTATAATAACTATCAGAGCAATAGGTACTAGAAGTAGGACTGGTGAAATATAAAACTGCTTCTGTACAGCCTGAATAACCCCTTCAACATTTATTTCAACTTTAGTATAATTATAAAATATTCCGATAACCGTAAAAAGAAGAATTGCCAAGATTATGGAGGGTGTAGTTGTAACCATCATATAGCGAATATGAGTAAACAGATCGGTGCCTGTAACTGCAGATGCGAGGTTAGTAGTATCAGACAATGGCGACATTTTATCGCCAAAATAAGCTCCCGATATTATAGCCCCGGCTATTAATCCCTCATGAATACCAATGGCTTTTCCTATTCCCAAAAGTGCTACTCCGATAGTTGCAATAGTTGACCAGGAGGATCCGGTTGCAAGCGAAACCAGTCCGCTAATCACAATTGCTGTAAGCAAAAATACCTTGGGATTAATGATTTTCAATCCATAATAAATCATAGTCGGAATAATGCCACTGATTAGCCATGTACCGGAAAGAGAGCCTATTAATAGCAAAATCAGTATAGCAGGCATTGCCTTGCCTATACTATCAATAATCGAATTACTTATTGAATCCCAAGGGATTTTATTGAGAATAGCAAGTAAAATAGCAATTGAAGCTGCAAGCAAAAGAATTACCTGGTTCGATCCCTCGAGGGTTGTATCGCCAAATAATAATACATTGGCTGTAAGAAAGAATATTAGAAAGAATATGGGTATTAATGCTACAAATAGTGCAGGCTGCCTGGTATTATTCATAAATATCCCTGGAACTGTTTTTTTCAAAGAACGTATTTTTCTTATTTATTTCCTAATGAATAAAATCTATAAACCTGGCTGATTTTTTATTTTTTCTGAAAATCCTTTATATAAAATTAATTTAATCATTAACTTCAATATAAAGGAAATACACTATTTTTGAAGTTGTATTATTAATTGTTCAACATACACGAAGTTTTATAGGTTTTATGGTACTTAATTATAATTTTTTTGAACCCGACCAATTTCAGGAACCCCAGAAAGGCAAAGTACTTGTGAGTGAGCCCTTTCTGCTTGATAATTATTTCAAGCGATCAATTGTGCTGATCACTGAACATAATGATGAGGGTACCATAGGTTTTGTATTAAATAAACCAGTCAGCGTGAATATTAATGAAGTAATCGACAATTTTCCAAAGATCAATGCCGAAGTTGCCCTTGGCGGACCTGTGAGTACTAATACACTTCATTACCTGCACACAATGGGTGATATTATACCTAATAGTGTTCAGGTATTAGGAAATATTTACTGGAGTGGCGATTTTGAAGTAGTCGAACGACTTATTGCCTCGGGAAGTATTGGAATAGAGCAGATCCGGTTTTTCCTGGGATATTCCGGATGGTCACCCAACCAGCTCGATGATGAACTTGCCGAGAATGCCTGGCTGGTTAGCGATATCTCCCCTGAAGAAGTAATGATGCCGCTTAATAAACATTTCTGGAATAAAGCACTTCAACGTATGGGTAAAAAATATGAGATGTGGGCTAATTTCCCCGAAAACCCAGAAATGAATTGAACAATTTTTATTCTACACTTCTGATTTCCACTTGTAAATCGTCGCATATCAAATCCAACTCATCAGAATTAAGAATATACATTTTAAGTAAAGATCCTTCAGCATATTCATGTAGAGAAAAGATTCTTTTTCCATAAATGTAGTTCATTTCCTCTTCGTTAATAATAAAACGGTTCACATAAATAGGATCCCACTGAAGAGTTTTTTCGCCATTATTGATAGAAAAAACAAGGACTGATTTCCCATTGCGAGGCGCTTTTATCCATGTCGAAAAAGAAACCTGGATTTTTTCATTGTTATAAGAACATCCTTCAAAAATTGAAGATTCAAGTGGAAGTTTGAAAACAGGTGAGAATTTACCGGGAGGAATTGTTATTATATTATTTTTACCTGAAATAAAATTCTTTTCAGTATTGTATTCCCAATTTTCTTGTGATTCAAAATAAGATGTTGATACCACAAGGGTATCCTTTTCTTTTGATTCTGTTGTCAATCGTTTTAGTGATTCAGGTTGGAATAATTTTCCCAAAAGGCCATTGCTACTATCAAATATAACAAGAATCTCTTCCCATACAATTGAAATTTCCTCCTTCATTAGTCTTTTATTTGAAGAACGAAGCTGAATCGACGTTACCTGAAGTTCTGTATTATCCATTTCAGGATTAAGAATAAAAGGATTTATCCAGACACCATCCATGGCATTTTTGGGAATGACCTTGTATTTCAGAATTTCGTTATTTTCTAATTTGTAATATATATAGCACTCTTCACTTTTGTAAAAAAAGCTTTTCAATCTTCCTAAAAGATTATCCCTTATTTCAATTTTTGCTCTTACTATATTACCATTCCCCAGAGGAACCTCAATCCATTTGTTCCATGATCCTACAACCGATCCTGTTTCTTTCTTATAGCCAAGCTGTTCTTTACTACTTTTTTTATACAATAACAGATCATATGATTTAAATACAACCTCATAGTTTTTAAATATTGAATAAATTGTGTTTGGTTCATCATTTAATAAATACCGGTTGTCTATACTCTCCAGTCTTCCCCCATTGATATCTTTTGTTTCTTTATTTAACTCCCAAATTATGAACTCCGGAGCTTCATTTGATTCAAAGTGTAATGCATTCTGCCTGTCTAACCAGGAAGTATAGCTTGCATAACTTTGTATTACAGGGCGGGGTACCCAACTAAGATTATTAGCTGCCAGGTAAGTATATTCCCAGGGATAAATATCTATACTTGAATTCCCAATTATATTCAACATAGTATCAGGCAATATCTTACTTTGAATATTTTTCAGGGATATTTTTTTTGCTTTTTCCTTTATGTCGCTATGATTTAAAGTAAAATCAATAAAATTGGCAATTCCAGGTAATTTGTATGTTTTAGTGACATATCCATGAAGGGAAGAAATATTTATTTCAAATGCGAACAGAGCCAGTGTAAGTAATATTATATTTCTCAAAAGATGTTTCCTGTTATACACAATGTATAGGGTATAAATCATAAAAATAAATAGGAATAAATTTCTCGTGTGATATATATCCTCACGCGACATACCATGCTTCCATGCTGCAAAAACAGCAAGAAGCGTAAAAGATGAAAATAGTACCCCTTTCTTTGAACGCGGAACCAAAGGCATCAATGTAATTGATATCAGAAATGCACTTAATAACCACCAATTATTATCGGGATAATATGAGACTGCTGAAGAATTATCCTGTGACAATTGAAACATTCCATAAAAATACCTGACAATTCCTGTAATGTTATCTGAAATTATTACCCAGAAAAACACGATGAGAACAACAATACTGCCACACCATAGTATAATTTTTTTTTGGTTTTTATAATTTATATAATGATAAATCAGAAATGACAATGTAATTAGCGAAGTAAGGATAGCAACATATACTCTGATATATAAGGCAAAAACGGTAGCAAGAAATGCAATGGCAAGAAAATAGTTATTGCCTTTTTTCAGGTAGAGTAAATACGAACTAAGTTGTAATCCTATCAACAATAAATTAAAATTCAACGAAACAAGAAATGCAACACATATGAAAAATCCTTCAATCCACCGGTTATTCTCGCGTGCCCTGATCAGGAATAAAACATTAAGGCATAAGTGAACTTTAATAATTGCATTAATTAATACGGCAGCTTCTATATTATTATACAGGGGATACATAACAAATGCCAACGGTCCGTGCGGGAATATAATATTCCGGCCAAGTGCTGTACCGGATTCAAACAAATGATTAAACAACCAGGCCAGTGACGGATCAATACCTGAGGTAAATGTCAGGTCCAATTCAGGAAAACAAAGGATTACTAATAAAACTGCCAACCCGAGGTAACTTAATAACTCACTTGCCCTCTCAACCTTAAATTTATCTGGCAATTTTATTTTTTTCATTTTAAATGAAATGTTAGTTTATTGACTGGGATGTTGGTTTTATTACAGAAGTTAATATTAGTGAAAAAGCTAAAAAAATTATTTTTCCATTAAAAAAGCATTCTCAAAAAAATATTTATTTTAAACAAAAACTTCTTCATTTAACCGTGCCACCAATTTCCTGACAACAAAATTAAAATATCGTCGATCTTTATAAGCTCCCACCCATCGGATTCCCTGAATGGCATTGGTAAGAAATACCTCATCGGCGCTGAGAAGGTTTGTTTCCAATATACCTCTTTCTTCCATTGAATAACCGGCATGTTTTGCTATGCCCATCACAGTATGCCGCATGGTTCCTGCAATACATCCCTCGAAAAGAGGAGGTGTTACTATTTTCTCGTCCTTAACCAGAAAAACATTGGAACTGATGCTTTCGGTAATGCGTCCGTATTGATTCAGAACAAAACATTCATCCAGATTATTTTCTGTCTTGAATATTCCTGCCAGCACATAGATTAGCGCATTTGTAGTTTTCAGATTGGAAAGAACAGTAACGGGCTTATGTACACCATCGAAAATATCGATATTCAATCCCTTGCTATTGAGTTCATAATGTTCATTTTCTAATGCCGATGATTCCATAAGCCAGCTTATGACATTGCTTTCGGGCGAGTACAGGCCTCCTTCATTCCGGTAAATCGTTAAACGAATACGCGCTCCTTTGAAAATGCGGTTTTTATTTAAAAGCTTTTCAATGTAATGCTCCAGTAGTTGCCTGGAAAAATCTCCATCGCCCTGCATCTTCAGTATTTTCATACCCTGACTCAACCGGTTCCAGTGGTTTTCGAAAAACTGAGGCTCCGTTCCCAGGCAGTGAATTGTTTCGAATAGGGCATCGCCATAACAGAACGACCTGTTTCGGTGAGTTAAGGAGTAGTCATCTTCTTTTAAAAATTCGCCGTTATGACATATATAGTTAAATGGCATTGAAATACTATTAATCAGGTATTATGTCCATGTATATTCCGATAATGATTAATTGCTTCTTAAGTTAAAAAATTGATCCTAGTTGTGATATGAAATACCTGAACAGGTTCAGGTCGATAAACAAGGGGGAAACAAAACCGAATACCGCGCCCAGGAAATGTGCATCGTGATTGATATTATCGCCCCCGCGACGCGACATGTACTGAGAATAAATAATATAAACCACTGCAAATACTATTCCGGGTATTCCTATCATTCCGTACAGATATAGTTTTTCCCAGGGATTAAAGAATATATTAAAAAACATAATGGCCGAAACAGCTCCCGAAGCACCCACCGAATTATACAAGGGCTCATCTTTATATCGGATCAGACTGATAGTTGAAGCAAAGATAATGGCCAGCAAATAAAGAATTAAATAAACCAATACGGGATATTTAAGCATATTCTGGCTGGCAAGCGCCTGAAGAATAGACTCTACACGAGTACCGAAAAAATACAAGACAAACATATTAACAAACAAATGCCACCAATTGGCATGTACAAAACCATGAGTAATCATCCTGTAATATTCTTTCCGGTGAACGATCTGATAGGCATTGAACTGTAATCGGCTGAAAATTTCCCGCTGCCGGAAACTGAGTATTGAAATAATGCCGGTAATTATAATGAGCAGAATTGTAATCATATGTTAAACCAAGATTTCAATGTAAAAATAATACCTTATGTCTGAAGAATTTTATAAACCAGCTCTTTTAATAGGTCGTGCGGAGTTGCCGAAAGATTTTCTACACCTTTCGATCGCAAGTCGTATTCTCGTAACCATTGTATGATCAGAAAGGTTTTTGCAGGTGGAAATACCCGGGTTGCTTTGCTATATTCAGGTAGAAAGAAGGGCTGAATATTTAACTTTTCACGAACATTTTCTTTCGACTTATCTTTTAATGTTGACAGGAGAAACACTTTATTGAAGAAAAAATATAAAGAGGCGATAGTCACCGAGAAAGGATTGGTCTTCTGGTTGTGTCCCATGTGATCGACAATACGATATACTTTGAGCGCATTCTTTTCAACCAATGCTTTCTGCAATTCATAAGGATTATAATCTTTACTGATACCTATATTCTCTTCGATATGAGTTGTGCCAATCTTCTTTTCTCCGGAGGGAAGCGTTATGATAAGCTTATCCAGTTCTTTCTCAATTTTTTGCAGATCGTTGCCTAAATATTCAGTAAGTAATAAAGCTGCCGGAGGTTGAATAGCTATGCCCTTCTCCTTAAGCACACGATTGATCCAGTCGGGAACCTGACTTTCGTAAAGCCTGTTCGACTCAAACAGGACTCCGTTTTTTTCAAGTTCCTTAAATAATTTTTTACGTTTATCGAGCTTTTTATACTTATAGCAAATAACCAGAATTGTTGATTTCAGAGGATTTGGAACATAATAAATCAGATCTTCGATATTCCTGACCTGTTGAGCTTCGCGGACAATCACCACCTGATATTCCGATATCATGGGATAGCGTTTTGCCGTATTGATAATTGCTGCCGCATCGACATCCTTTCCGTACAGTATGGTCTGATTAAATGCTTTTTCTTCTTCCTTAAGCACATGATGAGCAAGGTAATCGCTGATCTTATCGATATAATACCCCTCCTCACCCATCAGAAAATAGACAGGCGAATACTGTCTCTGCTGAATATCACTCATTATTTTTTCAAACTCCATGCTCAGTGGGTTTAAGCTCACTAAAATAGAAAAAGATTAGTAATTTGCGGA
>CAZMVE010000039.1:0-23754 GCA_964569585.1 uncultured Bacteroidales bacterium
TACCTGAAATCACAAAGGATATGGCAGGAACCTATACGGTAACAGTAACCGATACCCACTATTGCAGAAACACAGTCAATAAATCTATAATAGTTACATTGAAGCCAGAAGCTGATGCCGGAATTGATGGTGATGTATGCGGACAGGAATATACACTAAATGCCACAACAAATTTGGGAACCGGTACATGGACTTTGACTTCAGGTGCGGGGAATGTGACTTTTAACCCCGATGAAAATGACCCCTCAGCAACTATTAAAATAACCAATTTTGGAAGTTATCAATTTACGTGGACAGTAGTAAATGAAAATTGTCCGGCCAGTTCCGATGTTACCATTACATTCCATGAAATTCCCGCTGCAAATGCGGGTACAGACCAGGAATTGAATTATGCCTTTTCAACCAAAATGGAAGCGGAATTATCGTCATCCGAAACCGGTGAGTGGTCATTAATATCGGGGTCGGGTCATTTTGATGATATTAATTCTCCGATTGCCGTTGTATCTGACTTATTGGCCGGGGAAAATATCTTTTTATGGTCTATCATGTCGGAATATTGTACAGCCTCAGATAGTGTTATTATTGATGTTAACGATTTATTTGTACCACAAGTTATTACGCCTAACGGAGATTTTAAAAACGATTTCTTTGTAATTACTGATATTGAAAAAAACGGCCCGGTAGAGCTGATTATATTTAACAGGTGGGGAAATGAAGTGTACAACAATATCAACTATATGAATGATTGGGATGGAAGAAATAATAATGGAATCGAACTTTCAAACGATACTTATTTTTATATTTTGAAGCTTGGAGATGGGAAAATAACTAAGGGATTTGTAATAATTAAAAGGTAATATGCGGCGATTAACTCTGGGTATATTGATTTTTTTATTTCCACTTTATGTCAGTGGACAATTATATACGATATCTGATCAATATGTACATGATGCCCTTGCCATTAATCCTGCATATTCGGGCAGCCAGAATGCATTAAGTACGACAATTCTTTATCGTAATCAATGGGTTGGTTTTGAAGGTTCTCCAAAAACTATGTTCCTTTCAATCCATACACCCCTCAATAATGAAAGGGTCGGTCTGGGATTTTTATTCATGAATGATAATATTGGGGTCAGTAATGAAACCAGTTTTATAGGAAATTATGCATACAGGATAGACTTAGGTTATGGCAAACTGGCTTTTGGATTAGGTTTTGGTATAATTTTTACTAGTACTGCATGGAATGAACTTGCTGTTCAGGATACTGATGATGAACAGTTAACTGATAATTTTTCCACTGGTGTCATGCCCAATTTCAGCACTGGAATTTTTTACTCCACCAAAAAATATTTTATAGGATTATCCGTACCATTATTTCTGAGTCATGTGTATGACTATAAAGCAGATAAATATACTATCAGAAATGACTTTACAGAATATAATTATTTTTGTAATGCCGGGTATATTTTTGATTTGGACCCGGATATCAAATTTTCCCCCTCATTGTTGGTTAGATATCATAGGGCAAATTCCACCCAGATAGATATCAGCTCCCAAATAATTTTAAAAGATAGGATTTGGCTGGGTGTTTCGTATAGGAGTAAAAATACATTAGTCGGAATGTTCCAATGTCAGATAAACAATCAACTTAGGATTGCTTATTCCTACGAGTTTACTATAGGTAAAATTGGACAGTATAATAATGGTTCGCATGAAATCATGCTTAACTATGTATTTAATTATGCTGCAGAAGTTACCGGTCCAAGACAGTTTTAATCAGAGTCAATAATTAAAGAAAATTTAGTAATTTAATATGGTTGAAAAATACCAGATACATACTGACACTGGTTATAATATGCATACACAATAACTTTTTTGCCCAGAACATGAGCTATAATGTAACCTTAGCTCCTTTTAGTTCATTAACAAATGATGAATTTTCACCTGTTTATTATGAAAATGGAATTGTCTTCTGTTCTAACTTGAAAAACAATTCTTTGGTTACTTATAAAAACGAACAGAAAAATCTGATTAATATTTTCTTTGTCACTAACAAAGATAGCATTAAATGGAAAAAGGCTAAGATGCTGGCAGAGGAATTAACAACAAATTATAATGACGGACCTGTGACATTTAATGAAAAGGGTAATATCATTTATTATTGCAGAAATAACGATATTAAAAACCAAATAAAAAACTATTCTGATACAACAAATAAGTTGGGGATCTATTCTGCCGAGTTTATCAATGGAAAATGGACAAATATCCGGCCCTTTACCTATAATAATCCTTTTTATTCCTTTATAACACCAGCATTATTACCTAATGGGAAGAGATTGTATTTTGCTTCCGACATGCCCGGCGGATATGGTGGAACCGATCTTTATTATTGCGATTGGAACGAAAATGACTGGGATAAGCCTATAAACCTGGGGCCTGCAATAAATACCCCAAAAAATGAATTATATCCTTTTGCGTGCAAATCGGGAAAGCTCTTTTTTGCATCCGACGGTCATATAGGATTAGGAGGAAAAGATTTATTCTATAGCCAGGAAATTAACGGGAGATGGATAAGCCCAATACATCTTGAGGCCGAAATTAACTCACCTGATGATGATTTTGGCCTCGTGACAGATGAGAATTTTAAAAAGGGTTATTTTTCATCAAACAGACGAAAGACAGATGATATTTTCAGCTTTACTGCAAATCCGTTACAATTCGCACGCTGTGACAGTATGAAGGAGAATAATTACTGTTTTGTATTCTATGATGAATTTCAAAATGAAAATGATTCTATATCAGTAAAATATGAGTGGAATTTTGGTCACGGAATTAAAAAGACAGGTTTAGAGGTAAAACATTGTTTTCCGGGTCCGGGAAAATATGCGGTTAAGTTGTTTATCATTGATAGTCTCGGGGGTGACTCAATTATTAGCCAGACCTCCTATAAGTTTGAACTTGAAGAGATCCATCAGGTTTATATTAATTCGCCTGATGCAGGTATTGTAAATAAAGCAATATCATTTGATGCATTAAAAACCAATCTTCCTGACTTCAAGATTTCAGACTATTTGTGGAACTTGGGTGAGGGATTTACAATAAGAGGACCTGCAATCAATAAAGTCTTTAATAAGAAAGGTGAATATACTGTGCAATTAGGATTGCTGGGTGAAAAAGATAGTCTCGGTAATAGTTTCAAAGTATGCGTATATAAAAAGATAAAAATCTTTGACGATTACCAGGAATTGGCTATGCAAACAGCAAAAGAGATGGCTGAAACGGATGAATTTTACGCAATTGAAAGGCTAAAAAGATCAGGTTCAGATACCTGCAGATCATGGAATGTGAAGAGGGATAGTAGTTCAATAAAAAAAATAAATTCTCTGATGGTAAGGATTTATTTACTGGATAACCTGCCAGAACTTCAGAAATATAAAATAGTTGAAAGCCTTCACGAAGTAAGAGAATGTACAATTGAAATGAACGATGCAGGAATTGCCCCTGAATCTTATCCGATTTTATTTACCTTTATTAAGGTTTTAAAGGAAATTCCGGACCTTAAACTTGAAATCGCTGTACACACAAATGACAGAGGATTATCAGGGAATAACCTGGAAATGACAGAAAAATGGTCGCAGGAATTATATTCTTATTTTCTTGACAAGGGAATTAGTGGGGAAATCATACATTGCAAAGGGTATGGTGAATTGAGGCCAATTATCACGAAGAATATAAAAAAAGAAAGTTATTTGAACAGACGGGTAGAATTTATATTTATGAATAATTCGAATTGAACAAAAGCCATGTTAAGACTTGTTTTAACAATAGTATTAATTCTGAATTGTGGCAATTACGTCTTTTCTCAATCTGCTCCGGCGGCTGATGAAAATATCCCGTATTTGGTAACTTTTGGTGCAGATTCAAAAAAATCATGGGGCGATGATGATTTTTGTCAGATATTCTTTTGTCTTGTTCCTGCTTCACAGACCGATCCTGTTTATATCCGTGTTTATGATCCGGATATCGGAGGCGAATTGGATGAACCTAAGGATAAATACAATACCCTTATAAGTTTTTCAGTTTATGGAGGAAACAGTTGCTGGTCAGATAAAGATGCACAGGCAATTGATCCGGTCGGGAATTATAGAAGTGGCATTTTATTGGCAACCAAGACCTTTGGTAATGAAACGAAATACGACAAAAAATATTATACGTTTGGACCCTTTAATCCTTTTGAAGGAGAATATGTTGAGAAATTTGACGGACGAATTTTTAAAATCATTGCACAGGGAGAATCAGGTGATGATGGAAATTTATATCGATATTTTTTAAGTGCTAGTCCTGATAATAATATAGCAGTTGAGGGTGGCAATATCTTTACCTACGAATACACTTTCAGATTGTCAAATAGCCAAAATCAGGTTTCTCAAATATATCCTTACGTGGATGACAAGACCATTTCAATTGAAGTTTCAAATTTCGATTGGGACAACGATGGAATTATCAGAATAATTTCAGTAGCAAAGAATGGCGTTTTATGCGATATTTCCGGAGAAAATAATTGGATAATGAGAAAATTTCCAATTCTGGAAGAAGAAAAGAACGCAAGTATTGAAATCCAATTTGTAAAAAATCAGTCCATAATGATATTAAATAATAACGTAGTTGTCGTAGTCAAAAATCAATATGGGTTGTCCTTACCATTTTTCGTTATTCCAATAGGCGGTATTCCTGTATATACTCCAAAAATAAGGATGAGAGGAACTCAATAATGCTGTTAAGATTATTAGACATTAGCATACTGACAAATAAAAATCCTAAAGGATACCTCTGTATTTGTCTACTGGCTTTAACCCTTCAAGGATCTTCACAACATTATGATTTCCGCGAATATATTGATGGGCTGGCCCAGCCTTACGTTTATTCAATTATTCAGGATAATAACGGGTATTTGTGGATAGGGACCGGTAACGGGTTATCAAGATACGATGGAATTAACTTTATATCTTTCACAACAAATGATTCATTGGCAGATAATTTTATTACATGTAGTTTTAAAAATGAAAATGAGCTTTGGTTTGGTCATATGAATGGCCAATTGTCCCGCTATGATGGAAAAGTATTTAAACGGAATACTGCATTAAAACAGAAGTCAAGCATAACAGATATCGAAAAAAGTCCGGATAATGAAATTTGGGCAAGCACCTTTGCCAATGGCCTGGTAAAAGTGGATGAAAAAATGGATAATCAACCCAATTTAAGTTTAAAAAATCAAATAGCCATTTTCTCTTTCAAATTTATCACTAATAATGAAATCCTTGTTGGATCCATTGATGGCTTTAGCTATTGCCGCTTACATAAATCAGGTGAGGTTGAGATAATTCAGCGTTTAAGTGAAATACCCGAGTCAAAAGTTCCGGATATCATTAAAATGAGGAACGATTCCGGATTTTATGTGGCAACGGAAAATAGCGGCATTTTTCAGTTAATGCCGGAGGGAAAGAGATTTAAAGTACGGCAGATTGGTAAAGAACTTAACCTGGACCTTGGCGGGGTACAAAGCATATATGAAGACAGCAAATCAAATTTATGGATCAGCACCAATAGTAATGGGCTTATTAAATTGATATATTCCTCATCAGGTCAGTTTAATAAAGTAAGCTATTTTAATAAATCGACAGGTTTTTCAACAAACCGAGTGAAAATAGTCTTTGAAGACAGAGAAGGAAACATTTGGAGCGGTAATTATGGCGATGGTTTAACACAAATAACTGAGAAAACTTTTTTGATTTATTCCTTCGATGAAGTTCATTATGGTGCTAGTATTTATTCAATCTATGCTGATAGTAACTTTAGATGGCTGGGGACTGATAGAGGCCTGTTAAAGATTAATCCGGTAACCGGAGAAATTTTGACTTTTTATTCTACTGATTTTGGTTTGCCTCAGGATAAAATAACAGCCATCTATTCGAATGACGGAAAAGAACTTTGGATTGGAACTGACAAAAACGGAGTATACCGCATGCTGATTGGAAAAGAAAAAATTCTTTCATATAAAATCGGAAACGGCAAGCTTGAAAATTCTATAACTGCCATTACCGGAAAACAGGATCGGGTTTGGATTGGTACAAAAAAAGGATTATGTAATATTCATTTAACTTCCGATAAAATTCAATGGTATACCATTCAGGATGGGCTGCCACATAATTTTATAAATCATTTATTTTTCGATTCAAGAGGTGTATTATGGGTTTCAACACTCAGCAATACTCTTGCCTTCATTCAGGATGGAAAAGTTGGGAAAATAATGATATCCTCAGGAAAGGGAGTTTCTTCATTAGGTTCCATTGCCGAGGATAATGATTCAAATATCTGGGTGGGATCCAATGGGAGCGGTATTTTTCAAATAGAGTCAGATTCTATCTTAAACTTGACATCAAAGGAAGGTCTCTTATCTGATTATAGTTATTCGCTTATTGGTGATGAAAATGAAAATATATGGGTTGGCCACAAAGGAGGAATAAGCAAAGTCAAGACATTTGATTTTTTGGTGAAACCTATGCAAAAGTACATTGGCCTTAACAGTAATTATGAATTTAATACAAATGCCATTTTTAAAGATAATAAAGACAGGATTCTGTTTGGGTCAAACGAGGGCTTGTTGGTTTATGATCCGGCCCTGGGAAACTCCATATTATTGCCTCCTGTCTTAAATATTACTTCATTTAAAGTAAATGATGAAGAAGTTGATTATAGTAACAAATTAATTCTTCCTCCAGGTAATTACAAAATTAAAATTGAATTTTTGGGCATTAATCTAAAAGAACCTGCTCTTGTGAGTTATCAATATCAGATGGAAGGCTATGATCAATCACCTGAATATACGAGAACCACAAGCGTTACTTATCATCGTTTAAATAATGGGAAATATACCTTTATTTTAAGGGCCTCTTCCGGAGATGGGGTAATAACGAAATCTCCGTTAAACATAAATATCATAATAAAAACTCCTGTTTGGAAGCAATGGTGGTTTTATATTATTGTTTTCCTGTTGCTGGTTATTTCTCTTATAATTTATATTAAGAGGCGTGATTACAAACATCATATAGAAACTGAAATTCTGGAAACAAAGGTTCGGGAACGCACATTTCAGTTAGCAGAGAAGAATTCTTTGCTTGAAGAAAAGCAAAACAAAATTACTGATCAAAATAATGAACTGGAGAAATATAGAAATTATCTTGAACAGCTTGTAGATGAAAGAACTAAAGAATTATTGAATGCAAAAAACAAAGCTGAAGAATCAGATAGGTTAAAAACCGCTTTTTTGAATAATCTCAGTCATGAAATTCGCACACCACTGAATGTAATCTGTGGTTTTTCCGGACTTTTAGAAGACAATTCTTTAACAAAAGAAGAAAGGATGCAATTTATAAAAGATATAAACAATAACACTGAATCGCTTCTTTTAATGATAGAAGAAATATTGGATATTTCCCTGATTGAAGCCAGCCAAATAGTTTTTTCAAATGAGAAATTCAATATAGATGATATATTTAATGAACTTGAAAACCATTATCAACTTAATAATAAAAATAAGATTGAATTTGAATTTATAAATAAATCCCAAAATAATGGGTTGGAACTATATTATGATAAAGTAAGATTTCGTCAAATATTTACTAATTTGTTAAATAATGCCTTAAAGTTTACGGTATCTGGTGAAATAAAATTCGGTTATAAAGTGCTCGAAAAATCTGTACGTTTTTTCGTCTCCGATACGGGCATTGGTATTAACCGATCAGAATTTGGCAAAATTTTTAATCCTTTTTATAAAATCGATACTAATCCCGATATACTTTATAGAGGAGCTGGTATAGGCCTTGCAATTTGTAAAAATTTAATAAATCTGATGGGTGGGGAGATATGGGTAGAGTCTGTGCTTCATAAAGGTTCTGTCTTTTATTTTACTTTACCTGTTACTTCTGATAATTCAAAATCATACAATCCGAGGAAAAGGAAAATATTCAAAAAAGATTTTTTAAAAAATATTACCATCCTTGTAGCCGAAGATGACCCGGATAACTATGAATTTGTAAATAGAATACTTAAACGCTATGGAGCAAGTATAAAAAGGGTATGCGATGGGCAAGAAGCAATTGACTTTATTAAAAATAATCCAAACATCAAAAACTGTATTGTTCTTATGGACATAAAAATGCCACGAATAGATGGTTATGAAGCAAACAAACAAATAAAAGCAATAAATGGGAAAATACCGGTAATCGCATTAACTGCGTATGTTCAAATGGACGACAAGCAAAAAATAATGGATGAAAACTTTGATGATTATATCTCAAAACCAATAAACATTGAGACACTGTTAACCATATTATCAAAATATTCGGAAAAAAATAAATAAAATCCTTAATCAACATATGGTTTCAGACAACTAATTAAATCAGTGAAACTTAATGATTTTAAAAGTCAAAGGCACATAAAAATCATTAAGTTGAAGCAATCCCAAAAGCGAAGCTATTCGGGATAGAAAAACACTCTGTACTCTTGGTACAGGGTAAAATTCCAAATAGGATCTTGGGTCATCCCAAGGGTAAACGCCTTTTACTAAATTAAAACATTGATTATTGAATATCGATCAACTCTGTCTAAAGCAGGGCAAGTATTCTTCCAATTTCGACCTCGCTTTCTTACCTCTCTTCCAGTTCTACTACCTCCAGGTCGCGGATCTCCGCTCCGTCAATTACAAAGCGAACCAGCGTACGTACCTTATGCAATCCCGATTTACCGGCTGCACCCGGATTGATATGGAGTAAATTCAGGCGCTTATCGGGTATCACTTTAAGGATATGGGAATGTCCCGATATAAATATCTTCGGGGGATTATCATTGATTTCGTGCCAGACCGACTTATCGTACTTTCCCGGATAACCACCGATATGTTTTATTAATACACCTGTTGCTTCACATCGAAAACGCTGTATTTCGGGCACAGCGGCTCTTATCAGGTTTCCGTCGATATTCCCGTATACGGCCCTTACAGACTTGAAATTTTCCAGATGCTCCAATACTTCCATGCTCCCGATATCGCCTGCGTGCCATATTTCATCGCAATTTTCGAAATGATGCATGATACGATCGTCGATGAATCCGTGTGTGTCCGATAAAAGTCCTATGCGTTTCAAATGTTGTATTGATTATCTTTGATGCAAAGATCAGTATTTTATGTGGTTATTCTATGTTCCGGAAATTTCAGGAGACAAAGTATCACTGCCCGAAGAAGAATCGGTTCATTGTATCAATGTTCTGCGTCTTAAGCCCGGCCATGCAATAACCCTTACCGATGGCAGGGGATATTTCTACGAAGCAACCATCGAGTCTCAAAAAAAGAAACTTGTTAAGGTTCGCATTCAAAATAAAAGAAAAGAGCATACCGACCGCAAGTACAGGTTGCATATTGCCATTGCTCCTACAAAGAATATCAGTCGTTTTGAATGGTTCCTTGAGAAATCGACTGAAATTGGCATTGATGAGATCACTCCTCTTATCTCACAGCATTCGGAGCGAAAAGACATACGTTCCGGCAGGCTGGATAAAATAATACTTTCCGCCATGAAACAATCGCTGAAAGCAACGAAACCCCTTCTCAATCCTGTCATTACGTTCAATGAATTTATAGGGCATAAATATCCCCATTATCAATTATTTATCGCATATTGTGGTATGAAAGATAAAGTCTTGCTGAAAAACCTATACCAAATGGGAAGCAATGCCTTGATTCTTATCGGACCTGAGGGGGATTTTGCACCGGAGGAAGTTGACAGAGCCATTATGGAAGGTTTTACTGCCGTAAGCCTTGGTAATAGTAGGTTCCGGACTGAAACAGCCGGTATTACTGCATGTCATTCATTATATCTTCTCAATCAGGATTAATTCAAACCCTACAATGAAACTTAAGAATATGAATGGAAAAATAGCCGGCGAATCGTTTTCGAATGGCTATAACTGCGCTCAATCGATTGTATCGGCATTCGGACCCGGTTTGGGTATATCAAGAGAACTGTCGTTAAAATTAGCCAACGGTCTGGGGGCAGGTGGCAATTATAACGGTAAAATCTGTGGTGCTGTTATGGGGGCCTTCATTGTCCTTGGATTAAAAAATGGCTCCGACAAAGCCAACAATAAAAAAGCAAAAGAGCTGTTGAAATCAAAGTTAGACACCTTTACAGCCGACTTTAAAAAGGAATTCGGATCGATTGAATGTAATGAGTTGTTGAAAGCTGACATTAGTAATCCGGATGATTTACAGCGACTGCGTGATGAACGTGTATTTACGGAATTCTGTACTGATGTTGTCAGCAGAGTTGCTGAAATGGTTGAGAATTTCATAAATGATGAAGACATGTAAAACTAAAGCTTTATTAAAAGTCATTTTCCTTACATATTGTCACATTGAGCGAAGTCGAAATGTATTGGTAATCAATACGAAACATCCTTCGACTACGCTCAGGATGACTGGTAAGCGACGTTTGATACAACTTGAGAGATCCTTGCACACCTGAATATGAAGATTTTCAATATTGGTATCTGCGGAGGCAGTGCCAGTGGTAAAACCACCCTGGCAGGCTACCTTGCTGAAGCTTTGGGCAAGAAGAATACAAATCATTTTTCGCTCGATAATTATTATCATGATTTTGTGTATTTGGGACTTGATCCGGTAAAGATAAACTACGATCATCCGGATAGTATCGACTTTACAAGTTTAGCTTTCGATCTCAACCAATTGAAGGCTGGTAATTCTGTTGATATCCCCGTATATGATTTTAATACACATACTCGTACTGCTATCCGTAAAAATCTTTCCTGTAAGCGATACATTATTGTAGAGGGCTTATTTTTATTTAATATGCCCCTGCTAGCTTCCTTATTCGATGTAAAAATTTATATCGATACTCCTGAAGAGGTCCGGTTAGCGAGACGAATCGCAAGAGATACAAAAGAAAGGAATCGTTCACCTCAGTCGGTCAATGATCAGTTTCGCCAGTATGTGTGTCCGATGCATCGTAAATTTGTACATCCTAACCGTGCGCTAGCCGATCGGATAATTAACGGGAATAAAGTATTTACCGGGCAAATACATGAAATTCTGAAACTAATTCAATGGCGATCTGAGATTTAACTTTGATATGTTTAGTAGCTCAGATTCTTTCTAATTCAGTTTTTTTTATAACTTCATACTAATTAAACTTTTCAGAAGGTGTTTAAACGGTACCTACTCTGCTTAATCATAACTGCATTCTGTTACCCCAATTTATTTCCCCAGATAAGTAATCAGAAGTTCTATCATATTACCCGCGATAATGGGCTTTCACAAAGCACAGTCAATAGTATTGTTAAATGCCGGCAGGGATTCATGTGGTTTGGAACCAACGACGGACTTAACCGATACGATGGATACAATTTCACCTGCTATAAATACGATGAGAAAAATCAGCATAGTATCGGGCTTGGGAGGGTTAATGTTTTATTCGTCGACAATAAAGGACGTCTTTGGGCAGGAACCGATCAGGGTGGTTTAAATCTTTACGATCCACGCCTGGATCAATTTAATCGTATTACTTCTGTTAACCGGTTTAATAGCGGAGTTAACAACAATATCAGCGATATTACCGAGACAACGGAAGGATATTTATGGCTCGCAACTTTTGGGAAGGGTTTACTTCTGATGAATCCGGAAACCTATGAGATTCTTCCGGTGGAAACAGCAAAAATACCTGAGATAACCTGTCTGGGATATACAAAAGACGGCAGACTTCTTTTAGGTACCCCCATGGGGTTATATTCTATGGATAGAGGAAATAAAAAAGACAGCTTTCTCCTGCCTGAACCCGTATCCGGATTTAAAGGTATTCCTGTAACCGCAATCTATACCGATACCTCAGGAACGATATGGATCGGTACCTATGGAAGAGGTGCATTCTCTTGCGATTTCACTACGCACCGTGTGGAAGAATACTCAATGAATGTGGGCAGGAAAAATCACAGGCTTACTCATGATATTATCCGCGATTTTATAGAAGACAGCAATGGCGACATGATAATTGGTACCGGTGGAGGAGGATTAAATATTCTGCTTAAAGAAAAAGATACTATCGTTCAAATATTTCATAAGTTGAATTATCAGTACAGTTTAAATTCCAATATCATCTATTCACTCTATCGCGATGATATAGGGAATTTATGGATTGGAACTTATAATGGGGGAGCTAATATAGTATTCAGGGCAAAAGATAAATTTGGACATATTAAAAGTTACGGAGGAACAAATGATCTGAGTAATAATGCAGTTCTAGCAATTCTTGAGGCTCCTGATGGAAAATTATTCATTGGTACTGATGGTGGTGGTCTTGATATATTCGATCCTTCAATGAATCAATTTAAACACCTCAAAAGCACTCCGGGTAATCCAGGCACACTGAGCGGTAATGTTGTTAAATGTTTGTATCTCGATAGCCGGGGTATTTTATGGATTGGAACCTATAATGCAGGATTAACAGCCTATAATACCAAAACGGAGAAATCCACTTATTACAACTACCAACCGGGAAAATTGGAAGGAATTGCAAGCAATGATATCTGGGATATTGATGAAGATCGATATGGAAATATTTGGATCGCCACTCTCGGAGGAGGTCTGAATATGTTTGATCCGGAAGAAAACAGGTTTCTGAATTTCCGGAATAATCCTGATGATACAAACAGTATTAGTGATAATGTTATTTCTTCAATACTTTTCGATAGTAAAGGAATATTATGGATTGGAACCGAATTTGGAGGAATTTGTAAATTGACAGATTTGGACAAGGGTAGTTTTAAAACCTATAGCCGGAGTGAAAGTAAAGAAGTTATCAGCAGCAATCAGATATCAACTCTATATGAAGACTCTCATGGCAATATATGGGCAGGAACAATTGGAGGAGGATTAATCCGTTATAATGAGCCGGATGATAATTTTAAAAGCTATACGGAATCGGACGGATTGGCCAACAATCTGGTATTGGCCATTCTGGAAGATAATATGGGAAATCTATGGATGAGCACGAATTATGGCTTATCCAAATTTATAAATGGATCATTACATCCCGATGTGGGTAAATTTCTGAATTATACAAAGAACGATGGATTGCAGAGTAATGAGTTTTCGCCCCAGGCAGCCTGTAAAACCAAAAACGGGATTCTTTATTTCGGGGGAATTAACGGTATTAGTTACTTCAATCCCAAACATATAGTTTTTAATAATCACGTTCCTCCGATTATACTTACTGATTTTAAGATTTTTAATAAAACAGTTGAAATTGATGACAGAGATTCTCCTCTTAAACAACATATATCACAAACAAAGGAAATAGTACTCTTACACAAACAATCAGTAATTACTTTCGAATTTGCAGCTCTCGACTTTACCATGCCTTCCGAAAACCAGTATAAATATATTCTCGAAGGTTTTGAAGAAGAATGGAATGAAGTAGGGAATAAAAGGACGGCCACCTATACAAATCTTAATCCCGGCATGTATACTTTCAGGGTTATAGGATCAAACAACGATGATATCTGGAATACAGAAGGAGTATCTGTAAAGCTTGTAATTAAACCTCCTTTTTATAAAACATGGGCTTTTCGTAGTGTCCTAGCTGTATTATTATTACTTGGTTTTCTTGGCTTTTACAAGCTAAAACTACATTCTCTCGAAAGACATAAACGAATTCTCAAAAAGCTTGTTAATGAGCGTACCAGCGAATTGCTCAACCTGAATAATGTACTTGAGAAAAGAAATCATGAGATACAGGTTCAGCGGGAAGAGGTACTGTTTCAAAAAGAAAATTTAATGAAGATTAACAAAGAGCTGGAGCGAAATCAAAGAAAAATTGAAGAACAAAATACTGAACTGGAAACACACCGTCATAATCTTGAGGAGCTTGTAAAGAAGCGAACATCAGAACTTGAGAAAGCCAGGCAAAAAGCAGAAGAATCGGATCGACTCAAAACATCCTTCCTGTCAAACATGAGTCATGAAATCAGAACACCATTAAATGCTATTGTCGGATTTTCATCTCTTTTGGCTGAAGAAGATCTTGATGCATCAGAGAAGGAGGAATTCCTCATTCAAATAAATTCAAATACCGATACTTTACTAATCCTTATCGATGATATTCTCGAACTTTCAAAAATTGAAGCCAATCAACTAACCATAGTCAACTCAAAAATAAAACTTTTCGAATTTATCGATGAATTGTATAAAACAATGCTTTTTCGCAAACACTCAAATATTGATTTCAGGATTAATAATACACTGGGAAGCAAAAGCATAACTTTAACTTCTGATCGCATTCGTCTAAAACAAATCCTTATAAATCTTCTTGATAATTCATTCAAATTCACGGAAAGGGGATATATTGAATTAGGTGTCCTGAAATACGACAATTCGATTAACTTTTATGTTGAGGATACCGGTATTGGTATGTCGGAAATTGTTCTGGCAAAAATCTTCGAACGGTTTTATAAAATGGATAAAACAACTGAAAAAATATACCGGGGCACTGGTCTGGGGCTTACTATATCCAACAAACTAATTAATCTTTTAGGAGGAGAGATAAAAGTTAGTTCCGAAGAAGGTGAAGGTAGCAGATTCGATATAATATTGCCTTTTACTAAAAGCTAAATACCTTTCTGTTATCAAATAGCATCAGTTTTATTTTCCTAACTTGGTTAATTATTAATGATGTAATAATTATTTTTAATAAGGAAAAGAACTTTATTATATAATTATTTTTAAATCAGAACAATAATAAAATATTGTTGAGTTTTTACTGAGGTGCTGTAGAGTAGCAGATGTAGTAAATTATTTCATAAGGTATATATTTAATTCTACTTTTATTTTGAAATTAAACCTAACCTAAACAAAGTATGAATAAAAAATTAGTAACGTCAGTATGTGCACTGTTGTTTTTAAATATTCTAATATTTGGTCAACAGCGCAGTATTTCAGGTGTTGCTACGGGCGATGATGGCAAGGGCCTGCCCGGAGCAACTGTTCTGGTAAAAGGAAGCTCAACAGGTGTAATAACCGATATTGATGGAAATTACACCATTATTTTCGATGACATCGAGAATCCGGTTCTTATATTTTCTTATGTGGGTTATCTCACGGAGGAGATAACTGTAACTGATCAAACCTCAATCAATCTTCAACTGGTATTGGACCTGCTTGCTGTTGATGAGGTTATAGTTGTGGGTTATGGTACTCAGAAGAAAAGCCTGGTAACCGGGGCAATATCTAAAATTAGTGCAGATGAAATTGCCAGTACACATAGCGTTCGTGTAGAGCAGGCCTTACAAGGTAAAACCTCCGGTGTATTCGTTTCACAGGAGTCTGGTTCCCCAGGGGCAGATATAAAGGTTCAAATCAGGGGAGCAGGAACTAACGGAGATGCAGAACCGCTATATGTTGTCGACGGCATCAGAACCGGCGGAATTGATTATCTTTCACCTTCCGATATTGAATCAATTGAAATCTTAAAAGACGCAGCTTCGGCAGCTATTTATGGCTCCGATGCAGCAAACGGGGTTGTTTTAATTACAACTAAAAAAGGCAAAAAAGGAGCTAGTGAAATTACTTATGATGCATATTACGGAGTACAAAATGCTTCGCACTATACAGAATTAATGAATCCCCAGGAATATATAAACTATTATCAGGAAGCATATGCCTGGCAAGAGGTTAATAATAGCAGAACCGATGCTGTTACAGAAATTACCGATCCTGCAGCAATAGATAACTCCTTTTCAAAGTTTCCATACATTTATGAGAATGGGAAAGTTTATAAATTAAGCTGGGAAGGTGTCACTGATCCTAAAACAGTAAGCAATGCTTCTTCAAGAACAGATATGGGGAGTGGTACAAATTGGATGGAAGAATTGATTAGTCCTGCACCTATAACTAATCATAACCTTTCTTTTTCAGGTGGATCAGAATCAAGCAGTTACTATCTTTCAGGAGGTTATTTTAACCAAAAAGGTATTATTGGCGGAAATCAAAGTAATTTCGATCGATACAGTTTCCGGTTTAATGGTATAATGGATCCAAAAAAATGGATTAGTTTTTATGCAAATGTTGGGTATACTCATAAACAAAGAACCTGGATTGGCGAAAACGATTGGTTTGGAGGTGATGTTACTTCGGCTACACGTCTTGACCCATTAACCCCTGTATATGCAAATTCAATCGATGATTTTGCAAATTTGTCCGCTGAGGAACGGAAGTATCTGGTAACAGGTGATGACGGGAGATATTATGCAATTTCCGAGTTAGTTGCCGGGGAAAATGCAAACCCGCTGGCTTCAATTAAAGCCCGCCGACACGATAAATGGAATGAAGATAAATTAGTAGGCGGCACCGGGTTTGATTTAAAGCCAATTAAAGATTTAAGAATACATTTCGGCATTGATATGGATTTGGCACATGCCTTACAATCAAATTATGACGGTAATTATTATTTAAGTAACGATCTTAAACGAATTCCCGGAGCCAATGATAGATTAGACGACGGCGGCGATCCTATTGACGGAGTGCTGGATTCGTTGACCAATGGAATAAATTTAACCTATCAGACGAATAAATGGTTATCTGTTCAAAACGAAAACTATATTACCTATGGTAAACAAATAGGTAAACACTATATGTCAATATTAGGTGGGATGACTATTTTCCAATACACAAACCTACAGTATGCGGTAACAAAACCCGGGCTTTATTCTTCTGATCCAAATTGGTTAGTTTTTGATAACTATCCTATTAAAAAGTATATTGATGAAGTTAATATGTGGGGTGAAACGGGTACCGACCGGCTATTATCGTATTATGGCCGTTTGAGCTATAATTACGATGAGCGATACATGGGTACGGTTAATTTCAGGGCCGATGGTTCTTCTAAATTCGGTCAGGATAACAAATTTGGTTATTTCCCCTCAATATCTGCCGGATGGGTTATCTCTCGCGAAGGGTTTTATCCACAGAATTTTATTGTTAATTTATTCAAATTGCGTGTAAGCTATGGCGTTAATGGAAGCAATGACCTTGGAAGATGGAAATATTTAAACCTCGTAAAATTTGATAATTCAGGAGGTATAGAAAGATACGGAGTTAGCAACCCCAATTTAAGATGGGAGGAAAGCGTTCAAACCGATTTTGCCCTCGATTTAGCATTATTAAATAATAAAATAACCATTACTGCCGATTACTTTATCAAAAAAACCCAAGGCCTTTTGTTAGAAACAAGTGTACTGGCATCGGAAGGAGAAGGCAAAACGGTTAATGCAGGAGAAATACAAAATAAAGGGTTTGAGTTAGAACTTGGCTTCCGTAACAATGTTGGATGGCTTACTTACAACATTGGAATTAATGGTTCCTATCTTCATAACGAAGTTACTTCATTGAATGATAGCACATATAAAAAACTTGCAGGTGCAAATATAATGGGGGAAACCGTTACAAATTTTGAGGTAGGAAATCCAGTTTGGTACTTATATGGATTTAAAACCGGTGGAGTATTTCAAAATTGGGATGATATTGATAACCATGTAACTGTTCTGGAAAATACTGGTGGAACAGTTGATTCTGTGATTTTGCAGCCAAATGCAAACCCTGGAGATATTATATTATTAGACATAGCTTCGTTAGATTCAAACGGTAAAGCTGTTATGATACCCGATGGCAAAATTGATGATGCTGATAAAACAATAATTGGAAACCCGCATCCTGATTTTACGTTCGGGTTGAATGCTACCCTCGAATTCTTTAATTTCGACGTGCAAATGTTCTTTCAAGGCGTATTTGGTAATGAAATTTATTTATACCCAAGAACCGAAAGGGCTTATTACAACAGGCCAGTATACATGTACGACGAAAGATGGACAGGTGAAGGATCTACCAACGACGGTATTCGTGCTTTTTCTGCTGAAACAGTTGGCGATAATAAAAGAGCAAGTGATCATTGGGTTTACAGTGGATCATATGTGAGATTAAAGCAACTCTCCATCGGATACACAATTCCGAATAAAATTTCCAGCAAAGCGCTAATCCAAAAATTTAGGATTTATTTTTCTGCAAATAATGTCTTAACATTTACAAAATATCCGGGTAACGATCCTGAAGTTGGTGGAAACAGCGATGCAAATTCTGTTGGAGTTGATTTTTCAATGTATCCAAGTCCCAAATCATATATCGTTGGGTTAAACCTGGTATTTTAATTAAATTGAATTGTAAAAATTCTTGATATGAAAACAATAAAATCGATAAGATATTTAATATTAGCTTTTCCAGTGGCTGTGCTTCTTTTATGGTCATGTGGAAAAGACTGGCTCGAAATTGAACCTGTTGCCATGGATAGTCCTGATAACCTTAAAGGAGACCCTATCGACAATATGAAACTGAGTTTGGCAACAGCCTATAATTCTGTTACCTATGTGTTTCCGTGGGGTGCTTCTAATTGGGTTGCCCTAAACTGTGCTTCTGGCGACGTTAATACTGGTGGCGGCGCTGCCGGCGACAGGGTTGAATACGAAGAAATGGAACATTTCGACCGACTGAATTCAGCTTCATTGTCTCCACAATATTTGTGGGAAAAGAATTTCAGAGGAATAAGAAGCGTAAACCAGATGCTGGTTGATTACCGGGATTACAGTTCTGATGCTGTTAACGTTGTGAAAGCCGAATCTAAGATTCTGCGGAGTTATTTCTATTTCGATATGGTTAGGCTGTTTGGTGATGTTCCCTATTTTACAGAAGACTCAGCTTATAATGTTGAAGGTGTCCGAATTCCTGCCGATGTTGTACTCGATTCACTTATTAATACCATTAAATCGAGCGTTCATAATTTGAAAAGAAAAGCTGCCAATGGCAAATTTACGTATGATGCATCTTATGTATTGCTTGCAAAAATATATTTGTGGAAAAAGGATTATGTCAATGCTGCAGCTGCATTAGATACAGTTATATTTAGTGATAAGTTTCAGTTATTGGGTAGTTATGGTGATATTTTTTCCTATACCAGCCCGCATAACGAAGAGGTTATCTTTTGCACTAATCCAATAAGCACCGGCGATAATGGCAGCTGGGACGGTTTCACTTCGCTGTATAATATTGATATTAAACTTGGTGGCATCCGGAATTTTGTCGATAAAAGGACCGGCAACGATGCAATTGTTAACGGATGGGGATTTATTAAACCCCGAAAAGATATCGTTGATGCCTATATTGCAGCCGGCGATATGGTTCGACTGAATGAAAATATCTGGTTTGCTGATGAAACTTTGACTGATTATGCACAGTATTTCGATGAACCGCTTTATGACAGGTCACAAAGAACAGATGGAATAGTATCATATTCTGCAGATGTTTATGGATACGAAGGCTTTTTCAGAAAAAAATATACAAATTACGAGGGAATGCAAAGAACTGGTGATTGGGTGAAGGCGACTTATATTATTTACCGGTATGCCGATGTTCTTTTATTACGTGCCGAATGTGCCCTTAATGGAGCAGGTGGCGATGCCGATGCTTTAATAAACGAGGTACGTGCAAGGGTATCGTTGGATCCATTAACCGGAGCTACACTGAGCGATTTAAAATTAGAACGCCGGTTGGAATTAGCTTTTGAGTACGAAAGGTATTTCGATCTCGTTCGTTGGGGCGATGCAGCTACTGTTCTTGCTGGAAATGAGTATGATCCGGCTAAAAATGGTTTATTCCCGGTTCCTCAAAGCGAAATTGATTTATCCGGAGGAATTCTTACTCAAAATCCGGGTTACTAGTACTCTTGGCCGGGTATATCTATTACCCGGCCATTTTTTCTTTTTGCAGTATAAGGTTGAATTTCTCCTCACAAAGGTGAGGATAAGTAAAAGATTGCACACAATGAAAATTGCTTCAATACATTATATAGTTATTCTTCTATCCGGAATTTGCATGCTTTCATGCAGTTCTCCGGGTGGAAGCCATTCAGGTATCGATCAACGGGTCGATTCGCTACTGGCGCTTATGACGATCGATGAAAAAATCGGGCAGACTTACCAGGTTAGCGGTTCGGGAACAGAAGTGGAAGAGAGGATACGCCAGGGTAAGGTGGGCTCGGTAATTAACGAGGTCAATCCGGCTACGGTAAACAGACTGCAAAAGATCGCCCGTGAAGAATCACGCCTTGGAATTCCTGTTATCATAGGACGTGATGTAATTCATGGTTTTAAGACAATCTTCCCCATTCCACTGGGAATGGCAGCAACCTGGAATCCGGAACTCATTGAAAAAGGCGCGTCTGTTGCCGCTAAGGAAGCATCCAGCGTAGGTGTTCGCTGGACTTTTGCTCCTATGCTCGATGTTTCGCGCGATGCCCGATGGGGTCGTATTGCCGAGAGTTTCGGTGAAGATACTTACCTGTGTACGAGAATGGGGGTGGCCATGATCAAGGGTTTTCAGGGAAGTAACCTGAATGACAGAACTTCGATTGCAGCCTGCGCCAAGCACTTTGCTGCCTATGGGGCTGCTGAGGGTGGCCGTGATTATAATACGGTTGATTTATCTCTGCAAACACTTTATAATGTGTATCTGCCACCCTTTAAAGCTGCTGTAGACGCTGGCGCAGCCACATTCATGGTTTCTTTCAATGAAATAAACGGGGTACCTTCTTCCGGTAATGAGTTTTTAGTGAGAAATTTATTAAAAACTAAGTGGGGATTTGAAGGATTTGTTGTTAGCGACTGGGCATCGATATCGGAGATGACTAACCATGGTTTTGCAGCCGATAACAGACATGCTGCGGAACTGGCCATGAAAGCCGGTGTGGACATGGAGATGGTAACAACTACCTATATTGAATATCTTTCTTCCTTGATAAACGAAGGTATAATAAGCGAAGAACTGCTCGATGATGCGGTCAGAAGAATACTCAGGGTAAAATTCCAACTGGGATTATTTGATAATCCCTACGTAAATGCAACGACCCGTTTTGATACGCTGGATCCGGAACATCTGCAGGTAGCCTATGAATCTGCAGTACAATCGATGGTCCTCTTAAAAAACCAGGATAATATTTTACCGCTTGATAAAAACCTGAAACAAGTGGCTGTTATTGGTCCTATGGCCAACGATGGATATGAGCAGTTAGGTACCTGGATATTTGATGGTGAAGAAAAACATTCGGTGACACCTTTACAGGCGATTCAGGATTACATTGGAACGGAAAAGGTAAGGTATGAACAAACACTAGCCTATTCGCGCGACAAGAACAAATCAGGATTTAACAAGGCTTTTCAGGCAGCTAAAAATTCCGATGTCGTTATAGTATTTGTTGGTGAGGAGTCAATTCTTTCAGGTGAGGCACATTCCCGGGCCGATATTACACTGCCAGGTGTTCAGGAGGATCTGATAACTGAATTGCATAAATCAGGAAAGCCGGTTATTGTGGTGGTATTAGCGGGGCGCCCTCTTGCTTTAAGCCGTATCGAATCCTCTGCGGATGCCATTTTGTATGCATGGCACCCCGGTACCATGGGGGGAGCCGCCATCATCGATGTTCTTTTTGGAGAACAAAATCCAAGCGGGCGACTACCGGTAAGTTTTCCTAAAATGTCGGGTCAGGAACCTTTTTACTACAATCATAAAAACACAGGCCGTCCACCCGCGACGGATATGTATACCTCCATTGATGATATTCCTGTCAGGCCTTTTCAAACATCACTGGGAAATACCAGCCATTACCTTGATGCTGGATATGAACCGGCTTATCCTTTTGGTTACGGCCTCTCATATACTACTTTTAGCTATAGTGATTTACAACTCAGTGACACTGCGCTGAGGATAAACGATACACTGAAAATCTCCGTACGGTTGAAGAATACTGGCGATAGGGAAGGAGTGGAGACAATTCAATTGTATATCAGAGATGTTGTAGGCAGTACCACCAGACCTGTTAAGGAACTGAAATCGTTTCAGCGTAAAACAATACATCCGGATGAGGAAATGGTAGTTAATTTTCAACTTTCTGCCAACGATCTGGGTTTTTATAACGATAAGCTGGAATGGGTGGTAGAATCAGGAGAATTCATATTGTATGTTGGTAGCAACTCAAAGGAGCTAATAGAAGCTAGTTTTAATTTAGTGGAGTAGATTTCATGGGTACTAGTAGGTTAGGCAGAAAAAAGACCTGGCAAGTGTAAACTTACCAGGTCTTTATTTTGTTACTCGGTATCTTCTTTTTCTTTCCGTATTTTCAATTCAGCTTCAACTTCATGCATTTTTTCAGAGGTAAGGGGGTAGAGAAAAATGACAAGTATAGCTAGGATAATAAATATTACAGGTACAAAACTGTTTATTAGTCTTATCCCTTTTAGTGCCTGCTCCGATTGTACTACTAATCCCTTTCCGGCATAGCCCTGAAATCTGAGGACAAACATCATGACAACGCCAGCCATACCTCCTCCAAATTTCATAGCAAAGGTACCTGCTGAAAATGTCAGACCAGTAGCTCGTCTGTTATTCTTAAATTCGGAAAAGTCGGCAGTATCACCCAGCATGGCAAAAAACAAAACGGGCATAATGCCTGCAGCGAGTTCCGCCAGAATTCCAAAGACAAATACCAGAGGAATTTGTGTTGGAGGAATGAAGTATATACAGCAAGTCAGTAGACCACTTGTGACCATAACCAGAATAAATAGCCGGCGTTTTCCGAATAAGTTGGTCAGGGGTGTGGCAATAAAAGTAGAAATCATAGAAGCAAGTATCACTCCTATAAAAAATACACCGACCAGTGTTTCACGACCCAGATACCACTTGAAATAGTAAGGAGCGGCACCTTGCCGGATGGAATTATAAGTAACCCATAAAAATCCCACAATGAGCATAATTACCCAGGGGCGGTTCTTTATAAGGTCCTTAAAATCGGCTTTAATATTTGATTTCTGAGTTTTGGGCGGTTTAATTCTTTCTTTTGTTACTCCAAAAGCAATTAATGAGAATACTACCAATAATAGAGCTAGTATGTAGAAAGTATACTGATATCCAAAGGAATCAAGAAGTGTCTGATCAGCTCCAGCAGGAGCAAGCTTTTGGCCAATAAGCTTAACAAGTTTTGGAAGGAATCCAATGGAAATTAAACCTCCCAGATAAGCTCCAAAAAATCGGAATGAAGATATGCTGGTACGTTCTAATACATTGCCCGTCATAACACCGGATAAGGAAGAATAAGGTACATTATTGGCGGTGTAGGCGAGGGTCAGTAATACATAGGTAGTATAGGCCCATATGAGTTTGCCGGTCAGTGTAAAATCCGGGGTGGTAAATGTCAGTGCCAGAAGCAATCCGAAGGGAATAGCCGTCCATAAAAGGTAAGGCCTGAATTTGCCCCATCGGGTTTTTGTCCTGTCGGCAATGGTACCCATTATCACATCGGTAATGCCATCGAACGAACGGGTTAAAACCAGCAGTAATCCAACAGAAGCTTCCGGTAACCCAAAGGTGTCGGTATAGAAAATTGGAAGGAAGGCCATAAGAGGTCTCCATGCCAGATTTGCGGCTGCATCTCCAAGAGAGTAACCAAATTTTTCACCAAAGGGAAGTTTACCAAATTTTTGAATATTCATGACAGAAGTGTTAGTGATAGTTAGTTATACTATAATATAAACATTATT
>CAZMVE010000040.1:0-23513 GCA_964569585.1 uncultured Bacteroidales bacterium
ATGAAAAGAATCAGAAACCTATTTACCTAAAACTATAAACCTATATTTATCTTAATATATTGTTTCAATTTTACTTATTAGACGAAAAAATTACGTAAAAGTTGCTTTAAATTTATTTTTTTTTATCAACTATTGGTCTCTTTTTCTTACGCAGTCAAAGATAATTCTAAGTTTCCTTAAGATTTTACAACGTTTGTTAAAGATTGTTAAACAATTTCTGAGAATACATAGGTGAGTGTATCTTTGTTTTGTCATGACCCGAAAACTCATCATTTTTCTGACTGTTTTTATGAGCCTGGCATTGCTTGGGCTTATTCTGCTACAGTCTTTTTGGATAAGCAATGCGTATCGTGTCAAGGAAAAGCATTTCGATCAGCTGGTTCAGGAGTCTCTTACAGAAGCGATTTATGATATTCAGCGTAATGAAACGATGAACTTCATTCAGGATGAAATGGAATCGTCGCAATTCGATACAACCTATTACACTCCTTCTGAAGAATTTTATTTCGATACGGTTATTCATTTTGAACTCGATACCGGAACCGGTATTTATTATACCCAGGATTTTAAGATCTCACATAATATGGAAGGTGGAGAAGTGCGAACAGATATTTCTGTAATGGCACAACATGGTATCAAATCGGGCCCAAATTATTATCAGAATCCCGAAATACTGGATAAACTTACAAGGAGGAAAAATTTTATTAGTGAACTCGTCTCGCAGATGTTTATTACACCTGATTTCGAAAAAAGAATTAATCCTCATATTCTTGAGAAATTTGTCGATAAATCCTTAAATGAACAGGGGATTCATACCCACTTTGAATTTGCGGTAACCAAATGGAATAATCAACTGGCCTATAAGTCTTCCGGATTCAAAACCGACAAGAAAACCAAATATTATCATATTCGCTTATTTCCCGAAGATATTTTTGACAATTCAAGTTACCTCTCCATCTTTTTCCCCAATCGGACAAATTTCATTATTCGGTCATTAGGTTTTATGGGTGTTTCATCATCAATTCTTACACTCTTTTTAATTTTTGCCTTTGCAATTACTCTATTTATTGTTTTCAAACAAAAACGCCTCACAGATATGAAGAGTGATTTCGTGAACAATTTGACCCACGAACTTAAAACTCCCATATCTACGATATCTCTTGCTTCACAAATGTTGAATGATAAGAGTATTGCTCCATCAGATAAAAATTATGATCGTATTTCTGGGATCATTACTGAAGAAAGCAAGAGATTAGGATACCAGGTGGAAAGAGTTTTGCAAATGGCAAAATTTGATCAGGGAGATTTAAAATTACAATTTAAGGAGGTTTCAATACATGAAATTATTGAATCGGTTATCGCTAATTTCATTCTCCAGGTCGATGCTAAGAACGGTATGCTCATTCCTTCACTTCATGCCGATGAAGATATGGTTATAGCCGACCCGGTTCATATTACCAATATGATATCGAATCTGCTCGACAATGCAGTGAAATACACACCTGAAAATCCCGAGATTTTTATTGAAACCCGTAATCAGGACCGGCAATTAGTTATTTCAGTCCGCGATAATGGAGTGGGTATCAGTAAATCAAATCAACGGCGTATTTTTGATAAATTTTTCCGTGTTTCTACAGGGAATGTCCATAATGTGAAAGGCTTTGGGCTGGGATTAAGTTATGTAAAAAAAATTATTGAGGAACACCAGGGTAAAATCAGTGTGGTTTCCGATTTAGGCTCGGGTACGACATTTATTATTAATCTTCCACTTAAAAAGTAATATCATGAACGATATTAAAGTATTGTTGGCTGAAGATGACGAAAATTTAGGCTCTCTGCTTAAAGAGTATCTTATTGCAAAGAAGTATGATACCGATTGGTATCCGAATGGTGAAATTGCTTACAAGAATTTTGTTAAACGACACTACGATTTATGCGTCCTGGATATTATGATGCCGGTTAAAGACGGATATACTCTGGCAAAAGAAATACGAATGACCAATGGCGAAATTCCGATTATTTTTTTGACAGCAAAAACATTAAAGGATGATATCCTTGAAGGTTTTAAAGCCGGTTGCGATGATTATATTTCCAAACCTTTCAGCATGGAAGAGTTACTCTATCGTATTGAGGCCATTCTTCGCCGGACCAGCCGCCACGGAAAATTTAATCCGCAAAAAGAATTTACTATAGGTAATTATCATTTCGATACGGAAAAACAATTACTGGCGCTCAACGATAAAACCTATAAACTTACCACTAAGGAAACTGACTTACTGAAACTTTTATGCTTAAATAAAAACTCAATTCTGGAGAGAAATTTTGCCCTGAAAACCATTTGGATCGACGATAATTATTTCAATGCTCGCAGTATGGATGTGTATATAGCAAAATTACGAAAATACCTCAAGGACGATCCTAAAGTGGAAATTATCAATATTCATGGGAAGGGTTTTAAACTTCTCGATTAGTATGTATACACTAATCTACTCCTGATTATAGACAGAGCCTGGAAAATAGCCTGTTTACAAGTAATGATGCCGAATTGTTGCACTTTAGAATTTCTGTCTATATTTGTACCCGTTAATTTTAAAAGGACTGACTATGTTTTCCGTTGAATATTTCAACAGCACGGTATATATCTCTACTTACAATATCCGCAGGATTAATTTTCTTTATTACAATAAGCTGCGTAAATTAATCACGGCAGGGCTGAAGCTAACTTGTAAGAAAATTGTTCTGAACCTGCTTGGAGTCCGTATGATCGATAAGGCCGCCCTTGAAATGCTGAAACTTATGCGGGGCATTGCTTCGAACATAGGAGTTCAACTGGTGTTTATAAATGTGGATGAAGATTTAAAGATATATATTCGTAAGTTTTCGAAAGACCTCGAAGTATGCTTTAGTACGGAAGAAGAATATAAGCTAAACAGCCGTTAACCGGACCAAGAAAACATCAGTTTTCGAATAAAGCATAACTATAACCTATTCTTCCCAGAGTGCTTATACCTTCATAAATTACATAAAACAATTTATCTGGCAGTTTTAAGGGGAAAGTAACATGTAAGGATTCTCCTTTGTTAAGTATTATATCTGGATTCCAGAAAATGGTCAGGGGAATTTGTCCACTCTCAATTCTGGATTGTATTGTATTCTCAGAAGGTGAATAAAATTGTTCGGTAACATGGTAACCTAATACGGAAAAGTTAATTTCTCCCTTCTTCATGAACATACCCCGTTTGGTGTAGATAGCAATAACACCATTGGCGCCCCTGACACCAAACATAGCGGTACCGGCGCCTTTAAGAACTTCAATACGATCAACATCCTGAATAGCAATGTATTTAATTGCATCCATGCTTGTAGGTATACCATCAATAAGTAATAAGGGTTCATTACTACTCATAATCGAATTTACACCACGTATTGTTACATTGTCTCCAGTTATACTAACTCCGGGGATACGTCCTTGCATGGCATCGAGTAAATTGGAATGACCGGAAGGTATATCGTCACCCCAAAGTACAAAATCGGGTGTGCCATAGATATTATCCTGAAAAATAGAATCCAATTCTTTTTCTTTAACCAGCATTTCTTCCTTTGCAATCTCACCCATCATTTTACGATAGGCTTTCATATCCAGTTTTGACGAGCCAGTCAGAAAAAAGTTGCCATACCTGTTTCTGACCGGGTCGTACGAATTTTCTTCAAGTTGTATCAGTAAATTTTTACCACCATTTGGTTTACGGGCAACAATTTTAACATGAACCGTATCGCTATAATACATTTTGTTAAAAACAAATACACCGTTTTTATCAGTCATCGACTGGTACACATCGTTGTATTCATCCAGAATATATAAACGTACATCGGTATTACTGATTGGAAATTCAAATATTTCACGTGTTATTTGGCCTGCTATAGTAATACCCTCTTCTTTTTCAAACATTATTAATGGGAGATTACCCTCTATGATATCTTCCCAGACAAAACGTTTCCAGCCATGAGTAAGCATCAGAAGCTCAGTATGCTCTCTAACAGAGGGATTTCTACCATCTAAATAATATGCAGGATTCTCTATTCTTCCGGGTAAGTCATTAGCTAGTAGTAGTTCGGTGATTATATTATTTTCGGGGTTCACAGTCGTTTTCCGGTTGGAAATTACAACACCGATTGAACCTATGAATTTCTCATTTTTCTCTAAATTAATTTCTGGCTGAACATCAATCTGAATACTGTCCTGTTTTTTATAACCCTTAATATCAAAGAACAGAAAATCATTATGATTGATAAAATGTAACCGTTCTGCAATGGGCTGAAGCCGATTATTAAACAGGGTAAAATGCACAATACCTGAAGGAAAGTCATCAGAAGAAACCCTAAAAATGCTGTCCCCATCCAGGAGGTTGAGGTAGGCGGCATAATAAATTTTATTTCTTACCTGGCCAATAAGCACGAATTCATTAGCCGGACGATCATTTGAAACCTGTTTGTTTGAAAGTAAAGTGATACTGATCAGATCTGCTCTGGTGCTTAATTGTAAACCAACACTATTATTTATTGCAGCAGGAAGAATAACTTTTTTTTGAGAACCATCGAGGAATTGAATAAAGGCTTTATAAGAGTTGTCTTTTTTAGGTCTGAATGTAAAACTTCCCATTCCGGCATGTAAGGAATGAAAAGTAGCGACTTTGTTTTTATTTTTATCTACAATAATCCCGCTTACTTCAACTCCTTTTCCATAAACGTCTTCTGCTTTGAAAGCGACCCGGCATTCAATGTTCTCAAGTAAATTGCCACCTTCAGGGAAAAAACCAATATAAAATGACTCTCTGCTCTCATCAACTTTTCTCATTAATCTGTTATTCAATCTGGCTTCCTTTGGTGTGATCAAATATTTCTTATTAGGATTTCGTATTTCAATATTCCTTGAAAAGAAATATTCGGGGCCAAAATTTTTCATCCAGTTTGTATAGGCTCTTATCTGATAAATACCTTCCGGTATTGTATCACCCAGGTAAAAACTACCCGAGCTATTAACCGGATCAGCATTAATACGAATAATTTGTACTATCCGGGCATAAGGATCGACAAGCTCGACATATAAATGATCACTTAAAGTATCAGGTGTCAGGGTTGGTTCGGAAAGCAGGTAAGATTTGAACCAAATTCTCTCATTCGCATAATACAGGTCCTTATCAAGGTGCAGGTAGATTTTTTGAGGATGAATAGATTCAATATACTCTTCGAACGCAACACCAATTTTAATAATATTTCTTTTTCCGGGATCTTCATCCTGGAAGGACAATAATATCAGGCTTAAAAGTAAAATTACTTTATATCTCATGACTGTAAAGGATGCTGTTCTTAATTGAGACTTATAAAATTAGTAATCTTAAAATCAATTCATTCAGTTATCTCTCAGATATTAGACAACTTAATGTATTATCACACTCAAATAACTATGGATAGATTTGCTTTTATTTACAGGTAAATATTATTGATGAACCGGTTAGGTTGTTAAAGTCATATGGATTTCTGCATTTTAATACATGTTCTGAATCATTTTCTCATAATTTATAAATTTATAATTTTGTAGATCGAAAAGAAGCATTATTAAAAAACAAAATATATGTCAGGACATAATAAATGGTCGACAATTAAGAGAAAAAAGGGAGCTATTGATTCCAAGAGAGGAAAGTTATTTTCACGGATTGTAAAGGAAATCTCCATTGCGGTTAAGGAAGGGGGGGCCGATCCGGAAGCTAATCCCCGATTACGATTGGCCATACAAAATTCCAAGGGTGTTAATATGCCAAAAGAAAATGTGGAAAGGGCAATTAACAGAGCTGATAAGGATGGGGCTGATTTGTTGGAAGTGACTTTTGAGGGCTATGCTCCTCATGGTGTAGCTGTATTTATTGAATGCCTGACCGATAATAACCAGCGGACGGTAAGCCAGGTACGCTCCATATTCACTAAAAGATCGGGGAATTTGGGTACTAAAGGTTCACTGACTTTTATATTTGATCATAAAGGTGTATTTACAGTTAAAAAGAATGATTTTGATCCCGATGAATTTCAGCTTGAAATAATTGATGCAGGTGTTGAGGATTGTGAAGAGGAAAAGGAAGTATTTATTATTACTACAGCATTGGAAGATTTTGGAAGCATGCAAAAAAAGCTGGATGAGATGGGCGCTGAGGTTGAAAATGCCGAACTGCAACGCATACCGAATACAACAAAGGATCTTTCTACCAACGATGCAAAAAAAGTATTGAATATGATCGACGAATTTGAAGAATTGGAAGATGTTCAGAATGTTTACCATAATCTGGAATTATCCAATGAACTAATGGAGGCAATAGAGGCGGAAGACTGAGTCACTTCAATTCATAAATCAGTAAAACAGAGTGAATCAAAGAACTGAAAAGAAACAAAATATTGTTTTTTTTGTTTCTTGTTTTTAAAATATGATATTAATCAGTACTTTTGTGCTTCAATCATAAGGCAATGAATTTAAACATTTCTATACTAAGCATTCTTCTTCTGGGTATTCTTAAGATACTCCAATGAGAATAGTATAAGTATAGATTAAAAAATACAAGGGCTGTTCTCACAAGGGGACAGCCCTTGTATTTTTATTAAATACAGATAACATGAAAAGATATCCGAAGGAACTGATCTTTATTCTTGATACGTTGCTACCCCCTCTGGGGGGAAAGTTGAATGTTGGTTTGTATGAGTACCAATAAAATTAGAATTATTGTATTAAAACATTTAATAACGTAGTAAATACCAGGAATAATGAGTGATAGATTATATATTTTCGATACAACATTACGCGACGGCGAACAGGTACCCGGCTGTCAGTTGAACACGCTCGAAAAAATAGAGATAGCCAAAGCGCTTGAAGCTCTTGGTGTCGATATTATTGAAGCAGGTTTTCCAATTTCAAGTCCGGGTGATTTTAACTCGGTAATAGAAATCTCAAAAGCAGTAGATAAGCCGGTAATATGTGCTTTGACACGCGCTGTCAGGAAGGATATTGAAGTTGCGGCCGATTCCCTTAAATTCGCAAAGAACAAAAGAATTCACACGGGCATAGGTACATCATTTAACCATATACATCACAAGCTGAATTCGAACGAAGAAGAAATAATTAAACGTGCGGTTGAAGCAGTGAAATATGCCCGGAAATATGTCGATGATATTGAATTTTATGCTGAGGATGCCGGACGTACGGAGAATGAATATCTAGCCCGTGTTATTGAAGCTGTTATAGCTGCCGGAGCTACAGTTGTTAACATTCCTGATACAACAGGATATTGTTTACCCCAGGAATACGGTGAGAAAATACTTTTCCTGAAAGAAAATGTAAAGAATATTGATAAGGCAATAATTTCGACTCATTGTCATAACGATCTGGGTTTGGCAACGGCGAATAGTATTTTCGGAGTCCTAAACGGTGCACGGCAGGTTGAAGTTACTATGAATGGTATTGGTGAAAGGGCTGGGAATACCTCACTCGAAGAAGTTGTTATGACACTGAAAAGCCGCAAACAATTAAATATCGATACCGGCATTAATACCCGGAACATTTATAAAACCAGCCGGCTGGTATCTTCGTTGATGAATATGCCTGTTCAGTCGAATAAAGCTATTGTCGGCCGGAATGCTTTCTCCCATTCATCGGGAATTCATCAGGATGGAGTATTAAAAAATCGTGAAAATTATGAAATTATCGATCCTGTTGATGTAGGTATTGCCGAATCGAGTATTGCGCTTACAGCCCGAAGCGGGCGTGCTGCTCTGAAACACAGGTTAAGCATTTTAGGGTACGATTTAAAAAATGGAGAATTGGATAAAATATATGAACGCTTCCTGGAAGTAGCCGACAGGAAAAAAGATATTCGTGATGAAGATCTTGAATTGCTCGTAGGCAAAAAGAAAAATTCAGATGAAGGTAAAATTAAGCTAAAGCATTTACAGGTACTGGCTGGCATGTCTACCATACCTATGGCCACTGTTACTATTGAAATCGACGGAGAGGAATTTACAGCTACCGAATCGGGTAATGGGCCGGTCGACTCTTCTTTAAAAGCGGTGAAAAGTATTATACGGCACAAAGTTAACCTCGAGGAATATTTAGTGCAGGCTGTCACCCGTGGAATCGACGATTTGGGCAAAGTACATATTCAGATCGAAAATAAAGGTAAACTTTATTATGGCTTCTCTGGCAATACCGATATTCTTACCGCTTCGGTGGAAGCTTTTATTGATGCAGTGAATAGAATTAAATAACTATAAAATTTCAGAAAGTGGGAAAAACATTATTTGATAAAATTTGGGATTCACATGTAGTGAAACAAATCGAAGGTGGTCCCAGCGTTTTATATATCGACAGGCATCTGGTGCATGAAGTTACCAGTCCCCAGGCTTTTGCTGGCCTCGACAGAAGGGGAATTAAAGTATTCAGGCCCGAAAAAACTGTGGCTACCCCCGATCATAATGTCCCGACAATAAATCAGCATTTGCCAATTCAGGATCAGTTATCGCGGTTGCAGGTGAATAAGCTAGCCGAAAATACAAAGAAGCATGGCATTAATCATTACGGGCTTAATCATCCCTATCAGGGCATCGTTCATGTAATAGGTCCCGAATTGGGGTTAACCCAACCCGGTATGACCATAGTTTGTGGCGATTCTCATACTTCAACACATGGAGCATTTGGAAGTGTAGCTTTTGGTATAGGTACAAGTGAAGTTGAAATGGTATTGGCTACTCAATGTATCATGCAACCCAAGCCAAAGCGGATGCGCATTACCATCGATGGCGAGTTGAAAACAGGAGTGGTTGCCAAAGATATTATCCTCTTTATTATCTCGAAGATTTCAGCCAGCGGCGGAACGGGATACTTTGTTGAGTATGCCGGTTCGGCCATCCGCAGACTGAGCATGGAAGGAAGGATGACCGTATGCAACATGACCATAGAAATGGGAGCCCGTGGTGGTTTAATAGCACCCGATGAGGTTACTTTCAACTATATTAAAGGACGCGAATATGCTCCGAAAGGTAAGGATTGGGATAGCAAACTGGATTATTGGAAAACTCTTTATTCCGATACTGATGCGGTATTCGATTGGGAAATACAATACAATGCTGCCGATATTGAACCCATGATTACCTTTGGTACCAACCCTGGAATGGGAGTTGCAGTAACGGGTAACATTCCTTCCATCGACTCTCTGGAAGAGAGTAACAGAGAAAGCTTCAGCAAATCGATGAAATATATGGGTTTTGAAGCAGGCACATCCATGATGGGTAAGGAAGTTAACTATGTATTTGTGGGGAGTTGTACTAATGGACGCATAGAGGATCTGAGGGCTTTTGCCGATTTTGTGAAAGGTAAAAAGAAAGCCGAAAACGTGGTGGTCTGGATTGTTCCCGGCTCACGGCAAGTTGAAAAACAGGCTAAGGAAGAAGGGATCGACAGGATCCTTGAAGAAGCAGGTTTCGAACTTCGGCAACCCGGCTGTTCGGCTTGTCTGGCTATGAACGATGATAAAGTTCCTGAAGGGCTTTATGCCGTATCTACGACCAATCGAAATTTTGAGGGTCGTCAGGGTCCCGGTTCACGTACTATGCTTGCCAGTCCGCTTACAGCAGCAGCAGCTGCTCTGACAGGTAAAGTTACCGATCCGAGGGAATTTCTTTAATTATAATTGAATCCTGAAAAATTAAAAAAAATGTCAATTGATAAATTCACAACAATACGTAGCAAATGTGTACCTCTTCCGATAGAGAATGTGGACACGGATCAGATTATTCCCGCAAGGTTTCTGAAGGCTACGACAAGAGAAGGTTTTGGAGAAAATCTTTTTAGAGACTGGAGGTATAATAAGCAGAATCAACCCATTAAGGAATTTGTACTCAACGATACTACTTATAGCGGCCAGGTACTCGTAGGAGGTAAAAATTTCGGAAGCGGATCTAGTCGTGAACATGCTGCATGGGCTATTTACGATTATGGATTTAAAGTGGTTGTTTCGAGTTTTTTTGCCGATATTTTTAAAAATAATGCACTGAATAACGGTTTATTGCCTATGCAAGTTTCAGCAGGTTTTTTAGCAAAACTGTTTAAAACTGTTGATAACGACCCGAATACTGAAGTTGAGGTTAATCTTGAAAAACAGAAAATAACTATTCTTTCTACCGGAGAGTTTGAGGATTTTGATATCAATCCATATAAAAAAGAATGTCTGATAAACGACTACGACGATATCGATTATTTGCTTGCTATTAAGGATACAATAGAATCTTTTGAGACAAGCAGGGTAAATTGAATTAAAAAGGAACCAGGAGAAAGTTACATACTTACGACTGGTTCCTTTCAACAAGTTAATAAAAAGACAGGAGGACATCTAAAATGAAGATCAGTCTACTTGATACCACACTTCGCGATGGGGAACAAACATCAGGAGTCAGTTTCACTTTCGATGAGAAATTAAGCATGGCGAAATTATTGCTTGAAGATCTAAAGGTTGACCGTATTGAGATTGCCTCAGCACGGGTATCGGAGGGAGAACTTGAAGCCGTAAAAAAGATAGCTTCCTGGGCAGCATCGAAAAAAAAACTTGAGAAAGTGGAAGTTCTGGGTTTTATTGATGGTACAACTTCAGTTGACTGGATTGTTGGAGCCGGATGTAAAGTAATCAATTTGCTGGCAAAAGGCTCTTTGCACCATGTAACCCATCAGCTTCACAAATCACCGGAAGAACATATCCGTGATATCAGGGAGGTGATTAATTATGCTGTATCAAAGTCACTGTCTGTTAACCTGTACCTCGAAGACTGGTCGAACGGCATGCGTCAGTCGCCTGAATATGTGTACAATCTTATCGATAATTTTGCCGACCAGCCAATAAAGCGGTTTATGATACCAGATACCCTCGGAATTCTTAATCCTGATGAGACCTATGCTTTTTGCAAACAAATGATAAGTAATTATCCCGACCTGAAATTCGATTTTCATGCCCATAACGATTATGATCTTGCTACAGCAAATATTTACGCTGCCATAAAAGCGGGAATTAACTGTCTGCATGGCACAATTAACGGATTAGGAGAAAGAGCAGGTAATGTACCCTTGTCGAGTATTATTGCGGTTGTACATGATCATTTCGGTTATAAAATGTCAGTCGATGAATCGAAACTTACACTGGTAAGTAAAATGGTTGAAACCTATTCGGGAATACGGATACCGCCCAACGAACCACTCATTGGCGACAATGTATTTACACAAACCAGTGGGGTCCATGCCGACGGGGATAAAAAGAACAACTTGTACTTCAACGATTTATTGCCTGAGCGGTTTGGCCGTAAACGCTTGTATGCTTTGGGTAAAACTTCAGGGAAAGCCAATATTGCCAAAAACCTTGAGGTATTAGGTATCGAACTCGATCCGGAATCGATGAAAAAGGTAACCAAACGGATCATTGAACTGGGAGACATGAAGGAAATGGTTACTCAGGAAGATCTGCCCTACATTATTGCCGATGTACTTCAAAGTAAATCCATTGAAGAGAAAATTAAAGTAATTAACTATTCACTTTCCACCGCCAAGGGATTAAGGCCTTTAGCCAGTCTGAAAATAAAAATGGATGAAAAGGAATATGAAGAAAGTTCGGTGGGTGACGGACAATACGATGCTTTTATGAAGGCACTCAGGAAAATTTATAAAAGTATCAATAAGACTGTTCCCCGGTTGTTGGATTATGTTGTTTCTATACCTCCCGGAGGTAAGACCGATGCCCTGGTACAAGCCAATATTACATGGGAATTTGGGGGAAAAGAAATTCGTACACGCGGTCTGGATTCCGACCAGACTGTCGCAGCCATTATAGCTACCATCAAAATGCTGAACATTATTGAAAGTTACAGCCATGCATAAAAATGTAATTGTTATGCTTCATTATTCGGAATTTATAGTAAACTTGCGCTTCGAAAAAATTCATCCTTATTACAGAAAATAGTTAAATTCTATGAGTAAATCTTACAATATTGCTGTTCTGCCGGGCGATGGTACCGGACCTGAAGTAGTTCGCGAAGGTAAAAAAGTGTTATCGGCGGCAGCCACTAAATTTGGTTTTAAACTTAATTTTAAAGAGTATGATTTTGGTGGCGACCGATACCTGAAAACCAGTGAAGTATTACCCGATTCTGCCAGTGAGGAATTAAGAAAATTCGACTCCATTTTTCTGGGAGCTATCGGACATCCCGATGTAAAACCTGGCATATTGGAAAAAGGCATTCTGCTGCAGTTACGATTTGATCTCGATCAGTACATCAATTTACGTCCGGTAAAACTATATCCGGGTGTTCCCACTCCTCTTAAGGATAAAGGTCCTGAACATATTGATTATGTGGTAGTACGTGAGAACACTGGCGGATTGTATACAGGAGTCGGAGGATTTACTATGAAAGGCACATCCGATGAAGTGGCAATTCAGAGTATGGTATATAATCGGAAACAGGTAGAACGCTGCCTGCGTTATGCATTCGATTATACCCGGAAAAGAAATAAAAGAAATACCCTGGCACTCTCTGGCAAAACCAACGTACTTACCTATGTTTACGATTTGTGGGAAAGAGCATTTCACGAAATCGGGGAGGCCGATTATCCTGATATTAAACGAGAATATTACCATGTGGATGCTACCTGCATGTGGATGGTTAAAAATCCTGAATGGTTCGATGTAATTGTTACCGGCAATATGTTTGGCGATATAATTACTGACCTCGGCGCTATTACCCAAGGAGGAATGGGTATTGCTGCCGGCGGGAACATCAATCCCGAAGGTGTATCCATGTTCGAACCTATTGGTGGATCGGCACCGAAATATACGGATAAAAATATAATCAATCCGCTTGCATCTATTGCTGCTGGTGGTATGATGCTTGAGCACCTTGGGGAAGACCAGGCCGCAAAAGCTATTGAAGATGCCATCATGGATGTTACGGCACATAAAATTAAAGATATGGGAGCGGGACGTATGGGCTTTTCCACATCGGAAGTTGGCGATATGGTGGCTGAAAGGGTTTAGTAGCTTCTGCAGATCCGGAATATTTTCAGAAGGGAATTAACTACAATTTCTGAAAAAATTATTGCATATCAATATTCACTTTGATGATTTTTAGGATAGCGAAATTACCGGGCGATGGAATCGGGCCCGAAATTGTAGAACAGGCAATTAAAGTATTGAATGCCATTGGTGAAAAATACGGGCATGAATTTGAATATGTATTTGGACTTGTGGGGGCTACAGCTATTGAACAGGTTGGGAATCCCTATCCTGATGAGACACATGAGATATGTATGCAATCGGATGCTGTGCTTTTCGGGGCTATCGGTGATCCGAAGTACGATAATAATCCCAAAGCGAAAATCAGGCCTGAGCAGGGACTGCTTGATATGAGGAAGAAACTACAGCTTTTCGCCAACATACGGCCGGTACGTACTTTTAGTACACTTATCAATAAATCACTCCTAAGGCCCGAACTGGTCAAAGGAGCTGATTTTATTGTAATCCGGGAACTTACCGGGGGCATATACTACGGGGAACTTCGCGGAAGGACCGAGGATGGACAGAAAGCATTCGATACCAATGTGTACTCGAAGTCAGAAATAATCCGTGTCACTAAATTAGCCTTTGAATACGCTGCCAGACGAAGAAAGAAACTCACAGCTATCGATAAAGCTAATATATTGGCTACTTCCCGGTTATGGAGAGAGACCATCCAGGAAATGGAAAAGGAGTATCCCGATATACAGGTGGATCATATGCTGGTCGATAATGCCGCTATGCAAATTATTCAATGGCCAACAAAATTTGATGTGTTGATTACGGAAAATATGTTCGGCGATATTCTTTCAGATGAAGCCAGCGTGATCACAGGATCAATGGGACTGCTCCCTTCGGCTTCTATTGGAGTGCATACTTCGGTGTTTGAGCCTATCCATGGGTCTTATCCCCAGGCCGCCGGAAAAGATATAGCGAATCCCCTGGCTACCGTTCTATCGGCTGCCATGATGCTCGAATCACTGGGTTTGTCAACTGAAGCTCAAAAGATAGAAGCTGCAGTTGATGCTTCATTGAAAGCAGGTGCAGTTACCCGGGATATTGCAGCAGATAAAACTGCAAGGACTTCCGAAGCAGGTGACTGGCTGGCTGAATGGATTTTAAAAAATTAAACCTGAATCCATTCAACAGGGCAGCTTGTAAGTAAAAATCCAAAAAATCTCAGAGTGCTTTATTTGGGTAATCCGCCAAATAACTTTACAATGGACCTGTGAAACTTATGAACTCCCTTCACAGGGTCGGCAAACATAAAGATACATTTCCCGGAAATAATTTCCCGCTTGTATTCTTCAGCTATCTTTAAAGTATCCTGTGTTTCCGACATCTGTTGTACCCAAATATTTTTAATATCACTCTGAATTGCTTCTCGTAAGACAGCATCGGTTTGTCGCTTGGGAGTGAGAATAAGAATACTATCGACACCGGCAGGCAGGTCGCTAATACTTTTATAGCAGGTTTCGTCATCGATAGTGTCAGCATTTGGATTGATTGGCATAACCGTATAATCCTTGTTTTTAAGTTCTTTATAAACCTGATATCCAAACTTTTTGGGTGATCTTGAAACACCAGCTATGGCTATCTTATTACCTTCCAAAAACGAATTGATCTGATCCTGTGTTATTTTCATGGCTTATTTACTTATAATTTATTAGTTTTTCAAAATAAATTAACACATTTACGAGTTGTAATTACGACTCAAGATAATTCATTCTATGATCCGGCTCAAGTATTTTGCCTACTTTATTTTTATCGTTTTCCTGACTTCCTGCGGCAGATTTTCAGAAATTACCGTAGGCGAGATAAATGGGGTCACGATCAATGGTTTTGAAGATAATGCCTTATTGGTAACGCTTCGTGTTCCTGTTGAAAATCCTACACTTCATCGCATAATCATCAGCGATTTCGATACCCGGTTATACATGAATTCGCAATATGTGGGTAAACTCACATCGGCCGATGTAATAGTACTTCCTCCTAAATCGGATATGGTTCACAATATAGTTCTGAGAGTTCGTCTGGCTAATTTCTTAGGTACGGCTATCGGCATTATGAATTTGAAGAAAGATCAAAACGTTAACTTTCGGCTTGAAGGTACTGTGTCAGCACGCACGAAACTGATTAAAAGAAAGATTACCATTGATGAGGTTCGTAATGTTACCATTTGATGTCTATTCAGGATGGCACTTATCTCTTCAATACGATTAATACTCTTTTTTAATTAAAAAAAATTAATTTTACCAGTGCAAAAATAAGCATAAGGGTGAGCCTCGTAAAACGTTTGATGATTTTTACTGTCCCATTTATATTTCTTCACTCCCATGCCCAACTTACGGGTACAAGATTAATACGCGACATCCAATATTCTCCGGCACCAGGCAATATTAATATTGTTCAGAGTAAGGAAATTGTTAAATTAATTGACAAACACCTGTTCGAAGAGAGCAAGAATAAAGGTATTACGGGATATCGTATCCGTATTTATGCTAATTCGGGAAAGCAGGCATATAACGAAGGTCCAAAAGTTCAGGCCGAATTCGCCGCACGATATAAAGGAATTAAAGCCTACTATAGTTTCGATTCCCCTTTTTATTTATTATATGTAGGTGATTTCAGGTCGCACAGTGAGGCGATGAAATTTCTTAAACAGATTGAAAGGGTATACCCGGACGCTTTTATTGTCCAGAGTAAAATAAATTATCCTCCACTATAAATTATTTTGACTGAGGAATGATAGACGAGATCAAGCACGAATGTGGTATTGCACTGATACGATTATTAAAACCGCTTGAGTATTATCAGCTTAAATACGGTACCTGGAGATGGGGTTTGAATAAACTTTATCTTCTTATGGAAAAACAGCATAACAGGGGGCAGGATGGAGCAGGAATAGCTTCTGTTAAGCTTGATGTTCTTCCCGGTTTCGAATATCTCGACAGAATACGATCTATCAATGCTTCGGCGATAAATGATCTGTTTCAGACAATCAGGTCAAATTATGATGAGGTGGAAGAGAAGTCGCCCGGGATAACTAAAGATATTTCCTGGGTAAAGAAAAATTTATCCTTTTCAGGCGAAGTGTTAATGGGACATTTGCGATATGGGACATACGGTAAAAACAAGATGGAAAATGCTCATCCTGTGGTCCGGCAGAATAACTGGAAATCTCGTACATTGGTTCTTGCCGGTAACTTTAATTTAACGAATGTCGATGAAATGTTTAACCACCTGGTTGAACTTGGACAACATCCCAGGGGGAGAATAGATACGGTTACTATGCTTGAGAATGTGGGGCATTTCTTGGATGTTGAAAATCAGTCAGAATTTAATCGATACAAAAAGCTGGGTCATTCAAATGTTGAAATATCGGAATTAATTGCCCGGAATATAAAAGTGGCGAATATACTAAAGGATTCGAGTAAAAAATGGGATGGAGGTTATGCAATTATCGGATTACTTGGCCATGGTGATTCTTTTGTCATGCGCGATCCAAATGGAATACGTCCGGCTTTCTATTATCAGGACGAGGAAGTTGTAGTAGCCGCTTCGGAACGACCTGTAATACAAACTACATTAAATGTGCCACTCGATGATGTAAAAGAAATTGATCCGGGCAGCGCCTTGATCATCAAGACAGATGGCTCAGTGAGCATGGAAAACATTAAAGGTCCCTTTGAGAAGCGCTCCTGTTCATTCGAAAGAATTTACTTTTCACGGGGCAGTGACAGAGATATTTACCTCGAACGAAAAAAATTAGGAGAATTATTAACATCTGCTATCGTGAAGGCGGTAAAAGGGGAACTTGGGAATACTGTATTTTCTTTTATTCCTAATACTGCTGAAACAGCTTTTTTTGGTATGGTCAACGGTATTGAAAAATATATGCAGGACCAGGCAAAAGCCCAGATCGTAAAACGAGGGAAAGAAATTACCATTGACGAACTTAACTGTATCATTTCGCTTAAACCACGGGTTGAAAAAGTGGCACTGAAAGACGTGAAGCTTCGTACTTTCATTTCGCAGGACGATGGGAGGGATGACCTGGTTGGGCATGTTTACGATATTACCTACGATACGCTGGAAAGCGGAGAGGACAACCTGGTCATAATTGACGACTCTATTGTTCGCGGGACTACTTTGAAATACAGTATTATTCGTATTCTTGATCGCCTGGGGCCAAAGCGGATTGTTGTAGTATCTTCATCGCCGCAGATTCGCTATCCCGATTGTTATGGGATTGATATGGCAAAACTCGGTGATTTTATTGCATTCCTTGCTGCTATTGAATTGTTGAAGGAAACAGGAAAGGAAAGCATTATTAATGAAGTATATAAAAAGTCGAAAGCACAGGAGAATCTGCCTAAAGAAAAGATTGTGAACTATGTAAAGGAAATCTATAAGCCTTTTACCGCTGAAGAGATTTCCGAAAAGATAGGGGTTATGTTAAAAACACCCGAAATTAATGCCGAAATTAAAATTGTTTACCAATCAATCGAAAATCTTCATATAGCCTGCCCGAACCATCTTGGAGACTGGTATTTTACCGGCGATTATCCCACTCCGGGAGGGAATAAGGTTGTGAACCGTTCCTTTATTAATTTTATTGAAAGGCGAAACATCAGGGCATATTAAACAGGCTTAGTTTCAGGGAATCTCTCAATCTCAATAAATTTTTCTTAATCAACTTTGCTGTTTTGTTCTAGCCAATTCTGGAAATTGAGTTGTGGTTCGCCTAAAAGCTTGTAGGTTTTTGTTGTTTCGATAAGAGGTTCCTTAACTTTTTCAAAATAGGCAAACAGTGAAACAGCATTCTTTAATTCTTTTTTGCCGGTTACAGCAGCAATGATTTTAAGCAGAGGAATAGGAGTTGACGTAACTTCTTTTATTTCCGGGTGAAATTTTCTGCAATAGGCTGTCAGTAAATCTTTGAATAGATAGAGTTCCTTCACCAATGCATAAAAAATGGAATTTTTTGCCTCTGCTTTCCGGAATCCTGCGGCTACCATCCCGGCAAAGTCGTCAGCAGCGATCCATCAGTAGAGATTGGGGTGTTTGCCAATCACCATGGCTTTACCATTACGAACCATTAACCCTAGTGACTCAAAAAAGCAGGTGGGGCGGAAGATCAGGTAAGGTATTCCACTTTGTATTATTGCCTGTTCAGCTCTATACTTTTTATCTATCATAGGAAACCAGCGGTTTTCTTTTGATAAGGTAGTTCCTGAGACATAGCTGATCAGTTGTATCTTTTGTTGCTTGGCCAGCCGGACAATAGCTTCGGTGGATAAGGCCTCGTCTACTCTTGAAATAGTAATATGGATAGCATCGCACCCATCGATGGCATGTTACAGATCAGATTCGTTGAATACATCGCCCTGCACTAATTCGTAGTCTTTAGAAAACATTGAACTGGTAATAGTCCGGGAAAATAATCGTAGTTTAATTCCTTGCGTGTCCAACTGTTTGATAACAGGTTTTGCCAGTAGGCCAGTGGCTCCTAAAATGGCTATTTTCATGACTTATTTATTTGAGGATTATAAAATATTACGGCTTGTGTTTATTCTTTAAGTAATCGTAGTGACTTTGATCGGCATCGGTTCTGACAACTAGTTCAGGAGGCAGTTCTCCCATTTCCCGGTATCTATCATCCATCTCATCAAATAAGCTTTGTGCTGTTTCAGGATAACTTGTATACAGGTTAATCTTTTCTCCGGGATCCGTTTTCAGATGTATTAAAAGAGTATCGTGCGCTTTAACAGCCTGCATCCAGAATGATCCCTCATACCCCTGATAAGGTTTCTTGATTTTCCAATCACCTGTCCTATAGCACTGTAAATCATTGGTCGCGTCAAAATACAGGAAGGTACTATCGGCACGGTGTCCCGTGTTAAAAAGCACCTGTGAAATATCGTTACCATCAATAACTCTGTTAGAATCAATTTGTATGCCTGCCAGTTTTGCAAAAGTAGGGAACCAATCCATCTGGTTTGCCAGATTGTTATACACCAGACCTGCCGGGATTTTTCCTAGCCACATGGCCACTGTTGGCACACGCATTCCTCCTTCAAAAGTAAATTGTTTCCCTTCCCGCAGGATACCGGCAGAACCACCATGATCTTCCATGACAAGCCAGGGTCCATTATCGCTGGAAAAAATTACTAGCGTATTTTCCAGTAAATTCAATTGTTCAAGCTTATCCAGTATTTGTCCCACACTCCAGTCAAGCTCCTGAACCACATCGCCATATAGTCCTCTTTCCGACGTTCCTAAAAAGTCCTCTGAAGCATAAATAGGGACATGGGGCATGTTATGTGCCAGGTACAGGAAAAAGGGTTTGTCTTTATTCTGATCAATAAATTGAAGTGCTTCTTCGGTATATCTTTTGGTAATATATCTCTGATTCACCTTAAATTCTTCCACCTCATTACCTCTCATATATACCACGCTAGCCATATCATTGCTGTAAGGAATACCAAAATAGCTATCGAAACCCTGTTGTAGTGGCAGGAACTGGAAGTGATGTCCCAAATGCCATTTTCCGACAATGGCTGTTGCATAGTTTTTTTCTTTCAGCATTTCAGCTATTGTAATTTCTTCCGATGGCATCCCGGTAAAACTTTCAGGAAAAAACACATTGTTTATTCCCATTCGTTGAGGATAGCGGCCGGTAAGCAAAGCAGCTCTCGAAGGACTGGAAACCGGCGAGGCAGAATAGAATTCGGTGAACTTAATTCCTTCCCTCCCTATTCTGTCGATATTTGAAGTATTTATATCCGTTGCTCCAAAACAACCTATATCACCATATCCCAAATCATCGGCGAAAATGTAAATGATATTTGGTAGTTTTTCAAGTTTGGATACCTTTTCCTTTGCTGTATTACAGCTTGCCAGTCCCAACGCAACCAATGAAATGGATTTAATAGGATTCATTATAACAATGGTTTAAGTAATATTAAAACTATACTTTACAATTTGCATTTACCCAATTATTATCGGGATTTATTTCTTATAGGTCGAAATAATTTATTTCAATTTATTCTTCCCTGAATATAAATGCTGCTTATGAATATAGGAATAAATAAGATGGCCACTTTAGCCAATGGATCTACATTGGATAAATCTCCAGTGATTTCCCAGTGATCCCAATCCTGCGATGTAAAGGTTCTTATTGTAACAGAAGCATCACCGGAAATTTCCCAGTAATCCCAGTCTTCCGATGTGAATGTCCTGGCCCGGAGATTTATTCCACTGCCTGTTATTTCCCAATGGTCCCAATCGTCCGAAACGAATGTTCTTAATGAAATTTTCCCGCTATTAACCTCCCAGTGATCCCAGTTTTTTGATGTAAAAGTCTTTATACTCCCTGATTGACCATCGAGATTATATTCCCAGTTCTCACCTGTAAATGTTCTGATCCGCCCTGACTGCCCCCCTATAGTTAATTCCCAATAGTCCCAATCTTCTGATGTGAATGTTCTAATGTGTCCCGTCTGGCTATAAGATAAATAACCGGTAAACATGAATATCTGACAAACCAGAATAATCCTGAATCTTATCATCGTTATTGCTGGTTTTACTACATGTGAATTTTGATGTAAATAAACATTTGAATGCAATTTACTCATTCTTTGTAAATCATTGACTCCTGTAAATTAAATTCTTAGTTAAGATTTATCTGCCACATAGAAGTAATTCCTTCAACTTTCAATGAATCCATTCTTTCTCCAAACTGTGATTTTAAGTTTTCAATCAGTTTGTTTGATGCATGGATAACATATATCTTGGAATACTCTGTATCGAATAACTTTTCTTCCACATTTTTAATATCGGGCGAGGCTCGTAGGATATCGATATTCTCCGATTGGCACTCTTTTAATACAACTATAAAATCCACCATTCCTATATTAAACGAGTAATCTGTTATAAGCAATGGTTTCTTAGCCATGGAAATTAGATGTGCATCCTCAATATATAGTTGCTGATTGTAACCAATAAACCAGTGTCTGGATTTCGAAATAGTCAGTATGGAGCTTATTCCTATAATAACTAATCCCAGATAAATTACTGAATAAAAAAGCTTACCCTGTTCCAGCTTTCTGTATAAGAGATAAGTCATTATCAGAAGTATACCTGTTGCAATAAAAATATGGTATCGCCACCACCATGAGATGATACCGTTTCTTGTAAGATCTAAAATATAAAACAATAAGAATCCCGGAACGATGATCAACAGCAGAAAATATTTCGTTTCTTTTTTTGATTTTTTTAACAGGTAGATAAATGAAATGATTATTAAAGTCAGGACTAAAAAATTTAAAGCTAAGGCGCTTAATATTTCGGGAGGAGGATTAATGGGAGTTTGATTAAAAACTGATAAAAAATCAATTTTCGATACGAAGATACTTTCCCAATAGAGTAACTGACCTATCAATGGCATCCAGAATGGTAAGGGTTGATCTATGGAATGCCATGACATAGCTGAAACAATTTCGCTACGGTGGACAATCAGAGAATAGATCCATGGCAGATAAGCTACAAGAACAATCAGCAAATTGATACTATAGATCTTCCGGAGATTTTTTCTGAGGAACCAGATAAATAGAAAATGTCCAAAAATAATTATACCGGAAAAAGGGGAAGTATACAGGGCTAATACAGCTACTAATGAATACACTATCCATTGTTTGGTCGTATTGTATTGAATTGCCTGTAAAAGCAGGTAATGTAAAATGATTAAAAAGAAGGACCATAAAATATAATATCTGGCTTCCTGTGTAAACAAATTAATATATGGAGATATGGCATATAGGCTCACTGCCACCCATCCGGCCAGGTTCGATCGGAAAAGATTTTTTGCCAGCAGAAAGAGAAAAAGCAGTGTAAGAATAAAAATAAGTACTCCGAATAATCTGTAGTCGACATCATTGTCTCCAACAATACGGTACCAGAAAATTAAGAATGTATAGTGTAAAGGTGTTAATTGCGTGGATGAGAATAAACCTTTTACTTGTGAGCCCATAATATAATTCTGTTTACTCAAATGGTACAGATCAGTATAAAAACTGATATTTTTTATTTCATTTTCCGGAATCAGTCCGGGATATTCTCCATCAGGAATACCGGAAGTATGCTGAATTGTACAAATTTCGTCGAACCAAAATAATTTATAATCCAGGCGGTAGAACTTTAAAAAAATCCCTATCAGTACTATAAAAATATACAGGTAGGGTCGAAGCAAAAATTGTCGGATGGTTTTCATGGTTTTTATCTTAGTTGTAATTAAAGTACAAATTACTATGTACTCTTCTCTTTGTTTATCCTGAAATTTTATAAATAATTAATTAACATGTACATAAAGGAATTTTTAAATAAATTACTGTCAATGTTCCCTTGTTTAGCAGGAGGAGTGTTGCATCTCATTGTTATTGATTACCAAGATACAAAATCGCGGCTTACCTGTCTGAACGTACCGTTCGGTATCAGCAGGCGTCCCAACCGTCAGCATCGGGACCCACCTTGCCACTAACGTTTTGCCCGTATAAATAGCTTGATTTTCAAAACTTTATAATTATCAAGTTATAGTAAACATAAATAAATGAAGTGAGCCGCACAAACCACTATCCGCCAAATTATTTATAACCGGCTATTGTATGCTGTGCTTTTTCTTTATTGGTTTATGAATTCCACAGTTGTAAGTATTTCCAATTTCATATTTCTAAAATCATCAATTTTCGCATCTCTCTTTTCATCTGTTTTCGATGCAATTGCGTCAGTTATTACAGTAACCTCGTAGTTACGATTTATCGCACCTTTAATTGTTTTATCTACGCAATCTTCAGCATCAATTCCTACTATAATCAGATGGGAGATTTCATTATTTATTAGATATGTTTCAAAGTCAGGACTGGTAAATGCATCCATTTTGTTCTTTTTAAACTTATTTGAGCTTACAATTTTAATTCTATCATCAAGTTCTGAATTGCTATCACCCTCTTCCATGGCGCAATTAGTCATGCGGTTTATAATAGAGTTTTTCTTGAAGACATTTTGTATATAAATGACAGGAAATTCTTGTTCTTCCATTTTCTGAATAATAGTATTGATATTATCAATCATTTTATCAGTTTGTTTGAGATTAAGAATCCAATTTCCGTTTTCAGTGGTTAGGTTTTTCTGAACATCAATAATCACTAATGCTGTTGTTGGTGTCTGATATTTTTCAATTTGCGCACCTTCAGACACTTTAGTAATCCTTATGAAAGAAAAAATCAAAGTCAAAACTATTGCTAAAATCAAAATAGTTAAAACACCTCCGATTCTTAATAGAAGTTTTTTCATTGTAATATTTCTTTTATTCATGTATTATCCTCTAAA